>NZ_JBHTSA010000033.1:0-79089 GCF_042795405.1 Streptomyces sp. NPDC056480
GCACGGTACGTCGTACCGTGCGGCGCCCTCGGCGGAGCGGAGGAGGAGGCGGTCAGGCCTTCTTGGACTTGTCGAGCAGCATCACGAGACCGGCGATCACCAGGAACAGCACCAGCGGTGCGGCCACGAACAGGCCGAGGGTCTCGATGACCGACAGCTTGGGGGCCGGGTCGTCGCCGTCGTCGCGAGTGAGCGCGAGCGCGGGGGACGACATGAGCAGCATCATCAGCGTCGTACCGGCCGCGAGCGAGCCGGCGCGCAGTGCGTTCTTCTTGTCCACGGTGCAAACGTAGCGAACACCTAATCGGACCGCGCGCCCGGGGGTGCCGTACGGGCGTCGGACGGGGTGGTTCGTGTCTCCGGGAGCGCCGTGCGCGCGTGGAGTTCACGCAGCAGGGCGTGCGCCCGGGGCGAGGCGGCGAGGCGCTCCAGGGTCATCGGCTGCCCGTCCGCGTCCGCGAGCGGCAGCCGCCAGTTGGGGTACTCGTCCCAGGTGCCGGGCAGGTTCTGCGGTCTGCGGTCGCCCACCGCGTCCGGCAGCCAGACGCCCACCATCCGGGCGGGCGTGTCGAGCAGGAACCGGTGGACGGCCCTGATCTCGGCCTCCTCGGCTCCCGGGCCCTCCGGGAGCAGCCCGAGCCGCTGGAACAGGCCGAGCCACTCGGCGGTCTCGGCCGCGTCCGCCGCCCGCTCGCGCGCCAGGTCTCCGGGGAGCAGGCCGAGGCGGTGCCGCAGGGTGACGTGGTCGCCGGAGAGCCGGGCGGCGGTCGGGGGCAGGTCGTGGGTCGTGGCGGTGGCCACGCACTCCGCACGCCAGTCGGCCGGGGCCAGCGGACGGCCGGAGGCCGCCCAGTCCCGCTCGAACCAGAGCACGGAGGTGCCGAACACCCCGCGGGCGGCCAGCTCCTCCCGTACGCCGGACTCGACCGTCCCGAGGTCCTCGCCGATGACGAGGGCGCCGGCGCGGTGGGCCTCCAGGACGAGGACCGCGAGCATCGCCCCGGCGTCGTACCGGACGTAGGTGCCCTCGGTGGGCTCATGGCCCTCCGGCACCCACCAGAGCCGGAACAGGCCCATCACGTGGTCGATGCGCAGCGCGCCCGCGTGGCGCAGGAGTTCGCGCAGGAGACCGCGGTACGGGGCGTAGCCGGCGGCGGCCAGGGCGTCGGGACGCCAGGGCGGCAGGCCCCAGTCCTGGCCGCGGGAGTTGAAGGCGTCGGGCGGGGCGCCGACCGACATGCCGGCCGCGAAGGCGTCCTGCTGGGCCCAGGCGTCGGAGCCCTCCGGGTGGACGCCGACCGCCAGGTCGTGGACGATCCCGACCTCCATCCCGGCCGCGCGGGCGGCCGCGGCGGCGTCGGCGAGCTGCCGGTCCGTCAGCCAGGCGAGCCTGCAGTGGAAGTCGACGCGGGCGGCGAGGGCCGGGTCGTCGCGGACGACGGCCTCCGCCGCGCGCGGGGAACGCAGTTCCTCGGGCCAGGCCCGCCAGTGGTGGCCGTGCCGCTCGGCGAGTGCCTGGTAGGTGGCGTGGTCCTCCAGGGCGCGGCCGCGGGCGGCGAGGAAGTCGTGGAAGTCGGCGCGCCTGCCGGGGCCGGGTTCCACGCCGCCGACGACGATTTCGAGCGCGCGCCGCTTGACCTCCCACACGGCGTCCCGGTCGATCACCGCGCCCTTGCCTAGGACCCGTTCACGCAGGTCGGCGGCCTCGGCGAGGATCAGGTCGAGCTCCTCGCGGTGCTCGGGGCCGACCAGGGCGTACTCGGGGATCTCCTCGATCCGCAGATGGACCGGGTCGGGGAAGCGGCGCGAGGAGGGGCGGTACGGGGAGGGGTCGCTCGGCGCTCCGGGCACGCCCGCGTGGAGCGGGTTGACCTGGACGAAGCCGGCGCCGTGCGTGCGCCCGGCCCAGGTGGCGAGTTCGCGCAGGTCGCCGAGGTCGCCCATGCCCCAGGAGCGGGTGGAGAGCAGCGAGTAGAGCTGGACGAGCAGCCCGTACGCGCGCCGCTCGGGGGCGGGCACGCGCGCGGGGGCGACGATCAGGGTGGCGGTGGCGGTGCGCCCGTCGGGGGCCTGCGCCTCGGCCGCGTGGACGCCGAGCGGAAGGCGCTCCCAGTCCTCGCCGGTGACGACGGCGCCGTCCTCGGTCGTGACCCGGAGCAGGGTGCCGGACGGCAGGTCCGCCGGCGGGTGGGCGGGCTCCGCGCCGCGCCACCGGACCAGGGTCGGGGGCAACAGGCGCTCCCGGTCGGCCCGTTCGGCCGCGTCGAGGGCGGCGGCGACCGCTTCCGGCGTCGCCGCGTCCACGCCGAGGGCGCCGAGGACGGCCACCACGGTGGCGTCCGGCACGGGCACGGTGACCCCCGCGGAGGGGCTGTAGGCGGTAGCGACGCCGTGACGGGCGGCGAGACGGGCCAGGGTCACTTCACACTCCGGGGGACTCCGTGCCCGCACTTCCTGGGGCGGTGGGCTCGCTGGTGAGGGGGGCCGCCACGGTCAGCGGCGGCTCGCTGGTGAGGGGCGCGGCGTCGGGGAGCGGCGGTTCGCTGGTCAGCGGTTCGTCCGTCCTGGCCGGCTGCTGCGGAATCCGTATCCGTCCGAGGTGCGGGGCGGTCGTGGTCACGGGGGTCTCCCGATTCGTCTCGACTGGTGGGACCTGGGTAACGACAGAGGCCTACCCACCGCACCTCGTTTTACCGGCGGAAAGTGGCGAAGTGACGTCACCTCGCCGACGGCTCGCCGGGCAAAGCCGACACATCGGCCATGTGCATTGACACCTCAGTGCGACGGGTGGTGGGCTCGTGACCCACTCGTTACCGAACCGGCGAGCGGCCGGCGGCCCCGGCCGAAGGGAGAACCCCGTGCACCTCGGTCACCTCGGGCGCAGCAGGCGCACCGCGACGGCCGTCGCCGCCGCCGTCATCGGCGGCCTTCTCGGCGGCGCGGTGCCGGGTTCGGCGCAGGCGGTCCCGGGGGCGGCTCCGAACGAGCGCCCGAAGGCCGCGCCGTTCACCCCGACGACGCCGTTCGCCCCGGCAGCACCGTTCGCCCCGGGAGCGCCGGACTCTCCGGCGGACCCGGTCGCTCCCACGGCCTCCTCCCCCACGGCCTCCTCGACCTCGGCCCCCTCGGCCACGGCCTCCGAGACCTCGGCCTCCTCGCCCTCGGCCCCCTCCGCCGGATCCGCGGACAACGCCTCCGCGCGCGTGCCCGCCGTCTGGCCGCGCCCGCAGTCCCTGACCGCTGCCGGGCCCGCCGTACCCCTCGGGGACGAGGTGACGCTGCTCGCGGACGCCGACGCCGATCCGTACGCCCTCGCCGCCCTGCGCGAGCTGCTGCGGGCCGCCGGGGTGCGGACCGTCCACACCGGGCTCCCGGGCCGGGGGCCGCTCTTCCGGGTGGCGGGACCCTCCGGCGAGGCCGCCGAGGACGCCCTGAGCGCCCTGCGGGTGCCCGACCGGCTCGATCTGCCGCGCGGCGGCTACCGGCTCGCCACGGGCCGCCTCGGGGGCCGGGACACGGTCGTCCTGGACGGGGTGGGCGGCGACGGAGCGTTCCACGCCGTGCAGACGCTGCGTCAGCTCCTCGGCGGCGGCCGGGAGATCCCGGGGGTCGTCGTGCGCGACTGGCCGGGCACGGCCGAGCGCGGGATCACCGAGGGCTTCTACGGGACGCCGTGGACGGCGGAACAGCGGCTCGCCCAGATCGACTTCCTGGGCCGGACCAAGCAGAACCTCTATCTGTACGCGCCCGGCGACGACCCGTACCGGGGCGCGCAGTGGCGCGACCCCTACCCGGCCGCGCAGCAGGCCGAGTTCCGCGCGCTCGCGGAACGGGCCCGCGCCAACCACGTGACGCTCGGCTGGGCCGTGGCGCCCGCCCAGTCCATGTGCCTGTCCTCGGGCGGTGACATGGCGGCGCTGACGCGGAAGCTCGACGCGATGTGGGCGCTCGGGGTGCGCTCCTTCCAGCTCCAGTTCCAGGACGCCTCGTACGACGAGTGGCACTGCGACCGGGACGCCGACGCCTTCGGGCGGGGTCCCGAGGCCGCGGCGGCGGCCCACGCGCGCGTGGCGAACACGGTCGCCCGGCACCTCGCCGAGCGGTATCCGGACTCCGAGCCGCTGACGGTGATGCCGACGGAGTACTACCAGGACGGCGCGACCGCCTACCGCACCCGGCTCGGCGAGACGCTCGACTCCGGCGTGCGGGTGGCGTGGACCGGTGTCGGTGTCGTGCCGCGTGCGATCACCGGCGGAGAGCTGGCGCGGACGCGGGAGGCCCTGCGCCATCCGCTGGTCACCATGGACAACTACCCGGTCAACGACTACGCGCAGGACCGGCTGTTCCTCGGCCCCGCGACGGGCCGTGAGCCGGCCGTGGCCGCCGGTTCCGCGGCCTTCCTCG
This sequence comes from Streptomyces sp. NPDC056480, assembly GCF_042795405.1. NCBI lineage: Bacteria > Bacillati > Actinomycetota > Actinomycetes > Kitasatosporales > Streptomycetaceae > Streptomyces > Streptomyces sp. NPDC056480. Next base: position 4,405 of record NZ_JBHTSA010000033.1, read on the forward strand.
CGCTCGCGATGGAACAGCCCGCGGCCTCCCGCGTCCCGCTCTTCACCACCGCCGACTACGCCTGGAATCCGCGCGGCTACCGGCCCGAGGAGTCCTGGCGGGCGGCCGTCGACGACCTCGCGGGCCCGGAGCCAGCCGCCCGCGAGGCACTGCGGGCACTCGCGGGGAACGGCGCCTCGTCGGTGCTCGACCCGGCGGCCGAATCGGCGTACCTGAAGCCCCTCCTGGCGGCCTTCTGGGCCTCGCGCACGAGCGCGGGGACCGGGGCGAGCCCGGGGCGGGAGAAGGCCGCGCGGGAGCTGCGGGCCGCGTTCACCGTGATGCGCGAGGCGCCCGGGCGGCTCTCGGGCACGGCCGGCGGCACCCTCGACGACGAGACCGGCCCCTGGCTCGAACAGCTCTCCCGGTACGGCCGGGCGGGCGAGACGGCCGTCGACATGCTGGTCGCGCAGGACTCCGGCGACGGGGCGGCGGCCTGGCGGGCGCAGTTGAGCCTGGAGGAGCTGCGGAAGAACCTCGCGGCGGGCCGGGTGACGGTCGGCGCGGGGGTGCTCGATCCGTTCCTCACGCGCGCGGTGGACCGGGCGAAGGCCTGGACCGGCGCCGACCGGACGCCGAAGGCCCGTACCGACCGCGCCACCGACTCGTACACCGTGCGGCTCGACCGAGCGCGGCCCGTGGAGGCCCTGACGGTGATGACGGATCCGGGTGCCGGGGACCCGCGCGACGCGCGCGTGGAGGCGTACGTCGAGGGCGAGGGCTGGCGGCCGCTCGGCCCCCTGTCGGCGTCCGGCTGGACGCAGGCCGAGCTCAAGGGGCTGCGGGCGGAGGCGCTGCGGGTGGTGTGGAGCGGCGACGGGCCGGCGCCCGCGGTGCGCTCGCTGGTGCCGTGGTTCGCGGACGGGCCGCGCGCGGCCCTCGGCCTGGCCCGGACGGAGACGGACGCGGAGATCGGCGGCCCGGCCCAGCGGGTGGACGTGGAGCTGTCGGGCCTGCGCGCGGGCGAGGTGCGGGGGCCGCTGACGGCGAGGGCCCCGAAGGGGATCACCGTCACGCTGCCGGAACAGGCGGTGGTGGAGCGCGGTGCCCGGTCGACGGTGCCGCTCGAGGTGTCGGTGGCGCCGGACGCGCACGCGGGCACGTACCGGGTGCCGGTGTCGTTCGCGGGCGAGGAGCGGGTGCTGACGGTGCGGGCCTTCCCCCGTACGGCGGGCCCCGATCTGGCGCGGACGGCGACGGCCTCCTCCTCGGGCGACGAGACGCCGGACTTCCCGGCCGCCCTCGCGGTGGACGGCGATCCGGCCACCCGCTGGTCCTCTCCGGCGGAGGACGGCGCCTGGTGGCAGCTCGAGCTGCCGGAGCCGGCCCGGATAGGGCAGGTGGTGCTGCACTGGCAGGACGCGTACGCCTCCCGCTACCGGGTCCAGGTCTCGGCCGACGGGCGGGTGTGGCGTACGGCGGCCACGGTCGCGGAGGGCCGGGGCGGCCGGGAGTCGGTGCGGATGGACGCGTCGGACACGCGCTTCCTGCGGGTGCAGGGCGACGCGCGGGCCACCCAGTACGGCTACTCGCTCTGGTCGGTGGAGACCTATGCGGTGGCCGGGCAGAAGCAGCCGGGGCAGCCCGGCCGGCCCGTCGGGAAGCCGACGGACCCGCCGACGGGGGCCGAGGGCGCGGCGCCGGACAAGGCGCCGGAGGGAACGCGGGAGGGCACGCCGGAGGAGCGGCCCGCCCCCTGAGGGGCATGCCGCTCCCGTGCCGGACCCGCCCCCGCGTACGTACGCGCGTGATGCCCCGTACGTACGCGAAAGGCCCGGCTCAACCCGTCGTCAGCGCCCTCGCGGGGGCGTCGGCGACGGAGTCGATCCGGGCCATCACATCCTCGGCGCCGTACGGCTGGAGGTACGGCAGCCAGCGGGGGTCCCGGTGTCCGGTCCCGATGATCCGCCAGGCCAGGCCGGTCGGCGGGGCCGGTTGGTGGCGCAGCCGCCAGCCGATCTCGCGCAGGTGCCGGTCGGCCTTGACGTGGTTGCAGCGGCGGCAGGCCGCCACCACGTTCTCCCAGGCGTGCGTGCCCCCGCGGCTGCGGGGGATGACGTGGTCGACGCTGGTCGCGACGCCCCCGCAGTACATGCAGCGCCCCCCGTCACGTGCGAAGAGGGCTCTGCGGGTCAAGGGAACGGGCCCCCGGTAGGGGACCCGCACGAAGCGCTTCAGTCGCACCACGCTGGGCGCGGGGACGACTTGGGTCTCGCTGTGCAGGAAGGCGCCGGATTCCTCGAGGCAGAGAGCCTTGTTCTCCAGGACGAGGACGAGTGCGCGGCGGAGCGGTACGACGCCGAGCGGCTCGTACGACGCGTTGAGGACCAGGACATGCGGCACGGATGCCTCCTATGACGCCGGCGGCGCGTGGCTCGCGCCGGGACGAACTGCTCTCAGTCTCTCCTCATGCCTGGTCGGAACGCCACCACGTACCGGGATCGGGGTGACGGGCCCGGCGTGTTCTCGACCACATCGGCATGTCTCCTTCTCTTTGCCCGGGTGAGGTCCGTCTCTCCCTCGAACAGGGCTACGGGACCATGTCCGACGCCCCGTTACTGTGGATGCTCTGCGTACGCGATGCCTGGAGGTCCCCCCGTGCTTTGGTCCGTCCCAGCGGCAGCCACCGAACCCGAGCCCATTCCGGTGACCCTCGACGAGGCGGCGGAGAAGGCGACGAACGCGGCGAGCTGGGTGGAGGAGAACTGGTCCACCTGGCTGAACACGGGCCTGCGCATCCTGCTGATCCTGATCGTCGCGCTGCTGCTGCGGATGGCCGTCCGGCGGGCCCTGACCAAGCTGATCGAGCGGATGAACCGTTCGGCGCAGGCGGTGGAGGGGACGGCCCTGGGTGGTCTCCTCGTCAACACCGAGCGCCGGCGGCAGCGCTCGGAGGCGATCGGCTCGGTCCTGCGTTCGGTGGCGTCGTTCCTGATCCTGGGCACGGCCGGGCTGATGATCCTGGGCGCCTTCAAGATCGACCTGGCGCCGCTGCTCGCCTCGGCCGGTGTGGCCGGTGTGGCGATCGGTTTCGGCGCGCGGAACCTGGTGACGGACTTCCTCTCGGGCGTCTTCATGATCCTGGAGGACCAGTACGGCGTGGGTGACTCGGTCGACGCGGGCGTGGCCTCCGGCGAGGTCGTGGAGGTCGGTCTGCGGGTGACCAAGCTGCGCGGCGTGGACGGTGAGATCTGGTACGTGCGCAACGGCGAGATCAAGCGGATAGGGAACCTCAGCCAGGGCTGGGCGACGGCGGGCGTGGACGTGACCGTCCGGCCGACGGAGGACCTGGAGAAGGTCAGGTCCGTGATCGTCGAGGCGGCGGAGGCCATGGCCAAGGAGGAGCCGTGGAACGAGCGCCTCTGGGGTCCGGTGGAGGTGCTCGGTCTGAGCGAGGTGCTGCTCGACTCGATGACCGTCCGGGTCTCGGCGAAGACGATGCCGGGGAAGGCGCTCGGCGTGGAGCGCGAGCTGCGCTGGCGGATCAAGCAGGGCCTGGACCGGGCCGGCATCCGGATCGTGGGCGGGCTTCCGGCGCAGGCCGAGGAGTCGGCCGCGGATCCGACCGCGGGCATGGCGGCGCCGTCGGCCTTCGCCTCGGCGACCTCGCCCCAGTCGGCGGCGGCGACCCCCCTGCCGAAGGCCGACCTGAACAAGTAGCCGCCCGGAAGTACGCACGCGCGTGGACGACGCCCCCGCAGGTAACGCTTTGGTTGCCTTCGGGGGCGTCTCGCGTGCCCGGGTATTGACGGCCCCGTGACGGCCGCCTTATTTTCCTCCCACCGAATAGGAAACTTTCCTAACAGTGAAGTCGGGGAGACGGGCCGCCGCGAGGCAGCAGAATGGCCCGACCAGTAACCGAAGGGCGGGTGCGACCTCATGGCCGGTACGACTCCGGGAACCCCCGGCACGCCGCGCGTGCTGCGCGCCATGAACGACCGCGCCGCCCTGGACCTGCTCCTGGAGCACGGCCCCCTCTCGCGGACCCGCATCGGCAAGCTCACCGGCCTGTCCAAGCCGACCGCCTCCCAGCTGCTCGCCCGCCTGGAAGCGGCCGGTCTCGTCGTCGCCACCGGCACCACCGCGGGCCGCCCCGGACCGAACGCCCAGCTCTACGCGGTGAACGCGCGGGCCGCGTACGCCGCCGGACTCGACGTCAACCCGTTCCGCATCCACGCCGCCGTCGCCGACATCACGGGCGAGATCGTCGGCGAGTACGAGCTCCGCACCCCCGGCCGCGCCGCCTCCGGCGTCGTCCGCCAGGTCACCGACGCCCTCGACGGGGCCGTCAAGGCGGCCGGGATCACCCGCGAGGACGTCCGGCGCCTGGTCATCGGCACCCCCGGCGCCTTCGACCCGGCCACCGGACGGCTGCGGTACGCCTCCCACCTGCCCGGCTGGCACTCCCCCACCCTCCTGGAGGAGCTGGCCGCCGTCCTGCCGATGCCGTTCGAGTACGAGAACGACGTCAACCTCGTCGCCGTCGCCGAGCAGCGCGTCGGCGCGGCCCGCGGTCACGCGGACTTCGCCCTGCTGTGGAACGAGGAGGGCCTCGGCGCCGCCCTCGTCCTCGGCGGGCGGCTGCACCGCGGCTTCACCGGCGGCGCCGGTGAGGTCGGCTTCCTGCCCGTGCCCGGCACCCCGCTCGTACGGCAGGTCACCAAGGCCAACTCCGGCGGCTTCCAGGAGCTCGCCGGCGTCCAGGCGGTGCCGCGGATCGCCCGCGCCATCGGGATCGACACCCCCGAGCAGCCGTACGTGGCGGTCGCGAGCGGACTGCTCGCCCACGCCGCGGAGGCGCACGGCGAGGACCCCCGGTACGCGGAGCTGCTCGACCGCTACGCCGAGCGCGTCGCCATCGGACTCGCCTCGATCGTCGCCGTCCTCGACCCCGAACTCATCGTGCTCTCCGGTGACGTCCTCGTCGCCGGAGGCGAACCCCTCCGCGCGCGCGTGCAGTCCGAGCTCGCCGACCTCGCCGCCTCCCGGCCACGGCTCGTCCTCGCCGCCGTCCCCCGGCGCCCCGTGCTGCGCGGCGCCCTCGAAAGCGCCCTCGCCACCACGCGCGCCGAGGTCTTCGACACCTCGCGCTGACCCACCGACCGTCTCACCGCCCCACGCGTTCCCCTTCCCCCGTAAGCCCTCCGCCACAGGGAGACACCGTCATGCCCGTACGTCCGCGCAGAGCAGCCGCAGCGCTCGCCGCCACCGCCTCGATAGCCCTCTTCGCCTCGGCCTGTACGGGCTCCGCGAACAACGCGGCCGCCGACGACCCCAAGGCCGAGACCACCATCACCTTCTGGCACGGCTGGTCGGCGCCCGCCGAGGTCAAGGCGATCCAGAGCAACATCGACCGCTTCATGAAGGCCCACCCGAACATCAAGGTGAAGGTCGTCGGCGACATCAACGACGCCAAGCTCGGCCAGGCCCTGCGCGCGGGCGGTTCCAACGGGCCGGACGTGGCCGCCTCCTTCACCACGTCCAACGTCGGCAAGTTCTGCCACACCGGCGCCCTCGCGGACCTGAAGCCCTTCCTGGAGAAGGACAAGGTCGACCTCGACAAGACCTTCTCGAAGGTCCTCCAGAACTACACCCGGTTCGAGGGCAAGCGCTGCTCCCTGCCGCTGCTCTCCGACGCCTACGGCCTCTACTACAACAAGGACGCCTTCCGGAAGGCCGGTCTCGACCCCGAGGCCCCGCCGAAGACCTGGACCCAGTTCGCCGAGGTCGCCAAGAAGCTCACCAAGGCCGAGGGCGACAGCTACGAGCAGCTCGGGTTCATGCCGAACTACCTCGGCTACGAGACCGTCCCCAGCCACTACATGTCGCAGTGGGACCACAAGTACTTCGACGAGAGCGGCAGGTCGCTCCTCGGCAAGGACCCCGGCTTCGCCGAGATGCTGACCTACCAGAAGTCGCTGGTGGACGGCCTGGGCGGGTTCGCGAAGCTGGACAAGTACCGCACCACCTTCGGTGACGAGTGGGGCGCCAAGCACCCCTTCCACACCGGCCAGGTCGCCATGCAGCTGGACGGCGAGTGGCGGCTCAACTTCATCAAGGACGCCGGCGTGAAGTTCGACGTCGGTGTCGCGCCGCTGCCCGTCGCCGACGACGAGGTCGCCGAGTACGGCAAGGGCTACCTCTCCGGCACGATCATCGGCATCGCGCCGCAGAGCAAGAAGCAGAACGCGGCCTGGGAACTCGTCAAGTACATGACGATGGACACCGAGGCCGTGGTGAACTTCGCCAACGACATCGGCAACGTCCCCTCCACCCTGGAGGCGCTGAAGTCGCCGGACCTGAAGTTCGACGCGCGCTTCAAGACCTTCCTGGACATCGCCCAGCACCCGCAGTCCACCACCTCCGACGGCGCGCTGAACGGCTCCACGTACCAGGACACCTTCCAGGACTTCGCCCAGAAGTACGAGAAGGGCCAGGTCCCGGACCTGAAGAAGGGTCTCGCGGACACGGCCGCCCAGATCGACCGCGACATCGCCCAGGCGAAGTAAGCCCCGGGACCGGTATCTCATGTCCGACACCCTCGCCGGGCGTCAGGCGGCGCTGCGGTCGAAGCGCGTGCGCAACGCGCTTCGCACCGCGGCGTTCATGTCGCCCTGGCTGATCGGCTTCAGCGTCTTCTTCGCGTACCCGCTCGTCTCGACCGTCTACTTCTCCTTCATGAAGTACGACGGGCTCAACCCGCCGACCTGGCGGGGCCTGGGGAACTGGGACTACGTCTTCTCCGACCTGCCGAAGTTCTGGCCGGCGATGCAGAACACCCTCTGGCTCGCGGTCGTCATGGTCGCCTGCCGGGTCGCGTTCGGCCTCGGCATCGGCCTGCTCGTCACCAGGATCAAGACCGGCGCGGGAGTCTTCCGCACCCTCTTCTACCTGCCGTACCTGGCCCCGCCGGTGGCCGCGACGCTGGCCTTCGTGTTCCTGCTCAACCCGGGCACGGGGCCGGTCAACTCGCTCCTGGAGGCCGTCGGGATCCCCGCGCCCTCCTGGTTCAACGACACCGCGTGGGCCAAGCCGGCCCTGACCGTGCTCGCCGTGTGGGGCGTCGGGGACCTCATGGTCATCTTCATGGCCGCGCTGCTCGACGTACCGAAGGAGCAGTACGAGGCGGCGGAGCTGGACGGGGCCTCGGCCTGGCAGCGCTTCCGCTACGTCACCCTGCCGAACATCTCGCCGATCATCCTCTTCGCGGTGGTCACCGGGATCATCGGCGCGATGCAGTACTACACCCAGCCGATCGTGGCGGCGAAGGTCGCCTCGGGCGTGATGGGCGGCTCCGGCCAGACCTTCGAGCCGGGCTACCCCGACGACTCGACGCTCACGCTGCCGCAGCTGGTCTACGACCTCGGCTTCGGCCGCTTCGACTACGGCGCGGCCAGCGTCGTGGCCCTCGTCCTGTTCGCCCTCTCCATGGCCTGCACGGCGCTGCTCATGCGCCGGCGGGGCGGCCTGATCGGCTCGGGTGACTGATCCATGACCTCCACATCCACCCTCGACCGGCCCGTCCGCCGGGCGTCCGCCGGAGCCGCCGAGAAGACGGCCCGCCGCAAGGCGCTCCTGCACTGGATCGCCGTGCACTCCCTCGGGATAGCCGCGGCCCTGTTCTTCGTGCTGCCGTTCGTCTTCGTCTTCCTGACGTCCGTGATGAGCGACCAGCAGGCACTCACCCGCGACCTCACGCCGAACACCTGGCACTGGGACAACTACGTCCGGGTCTTCGAGACCCCGGGCTTCCTGGACTGGTGGAAGAACTCACTGCTGTACGCCGGCCTCGGCACCGTGCTCGTCGTGGTGTCCTCGGTCCCGGTGGCGTACGCGCTCGCCAAGTTCCGCTTCCGCGGCCGGCATCTGTCGCTGCTGCTCGTCATCTCGATGATGATGCTGCCGCCGCAGGTGATCATCATCCCGATGTACCTGTTCTGGGCCAAGCAGCTGGACCTCTCCGGCACGCTCTGGCCGCTGATCATCCCGATGGCGTTCGGCGACGCCTTCGCGATCTTCCTGCTCCGCCAGTTCCTGCTGACGATCCCGAACGAGTACATCGAGGCCGCCAGGATCGACGGCTGCGGCGAACTGCGCACCCTGCTCAAGGTCGTGCTCCCGATGGCTAAGCCCGGCATCGCCGCCGTGGCCCTGTTCCAGTTCTTCTACTGCTGGAACGACTACTTCGGACCCCAGATCTACACCTCCGAGAACCCGGCGGCCTACACGCTGAGTTACGGACTGGAGTCCTTCAAGGGCGCGCACCACACCGACTGGAATCTGACCATGGCCGCGACCGTCCTGGTCATGGCCCCTGTGATCCTCATCTTCTTCTTCGCCCAGAAGGCGTTCGTCGAGGGAGTCACACTGACCGGAGTGAAGGGCTGACTCACACCATGAAGCTCACTGTCGTGGGGGGCGGTTCCACCTACACCCCCGAACTGATCGACGGATTCGCGCGGCTGCGCGACACCCTGCCCATCACCGAACTCGTCCTCGTCGACCCGGCCGCGGACCGGCTCGACCTGGTCGGCGGTCTCGCCCGGCGGATCTTCGCCAAGCAGGACCACGAAGGGAAGATCACCACCACCTCCGACCTCGACGCCGGGGTCGAGGGCGCCGACGCCGTCCTGCTCCAGCTGCGGGTCGGCGGACAGGCCGCCCGCGAACAGGACGAGACCTGGCCGCTGGAGTGCGGCTGCGTCGGCCAGGAGACCACCGGCGCCGGCGGTCTCGCCAAGGCCCTGCGCACGGTCCCGGTCGTCCTGGACATCGCGGAGCGGGTCCGGCGCGCCAACCCGGACGCCTGGATCATCGACTTCACCAACCCGGTCGGCATCGTCACGCGCGCGCTGCTCCAGGCCGGCCACAAGGCCGTCGGCCTGTGCAACGTGGCGATCGGCTTCCAGCGGAAGTTCGCCGGGCTCCTCGGCGTCGCCCCGTCCGAGGTCCACCTGGACCACGTCGGGCTCAACCACCTGACCTGGGAGCGTGCCGTACGCCTCGGGGGCCCCGAGGGCGAGAACGTGCTGCCCCGGCTGCTCGCCGAGCACGGGGACGCGGTCGCCGACGACCTGCGGCTGCCGCGCCCGGTCCTGGACCGGCTCGGCGTCGTCCCCTCGTACTACCTGCGCTACTTCTACGCGCACGACGAGGTCGTCCGGGAGCTCGGCACCAAGCCCTCGCGGGCCGCCGAGGTCGCCGCGATGGAGAAGGAACTCCTGGAGATGTACGGGGACCCTGCGCTCGACGAGAAGCCGGCCCTGCTCGCCAAGCGCGGCGGCGCCTTCTACTCGGAGGCGGCCGTGGACCTGGCCGCGTCCCTGCTCGGCGGCGGGGGCTCGCCGTACCAGGTGGTCAACACCTACAACAACGGCACGCTGCCGTTCCTGCCGGACGACGCCGTCATCGAGACGCAGGCCGCGGTCGGCGCCCACGGTGCCGCCCCGCTGCCGGTCGCGCCGGTGGACCCGCTGTACGCCGGTCTGATCGCGAACGTCACGGCCTACGAGGACCTGGCGCTCGAAGCGGCGCTGCGCGGCGGCCGGGACCGGGTGTTCAAGGCCCTGCTCGCACACCCGCTGGTGGGTCAGTACGCGTACGCCGACGGGCTCACCGACCGGCTGATCGCGCACAACCGGGAGCACCTCGCGTGGGCGTGAACCCGAACGGCGTGCTCCTCGCGATCGACGCGGGGAACAGCAAGACCGACGTCGCGGTCCTCGCCCAGGACGGCACCGTCCTCGGCGCGGCGCGCGGCGGCGGGTTCCAGCCGCCGGTGGTGGGGGTGGAGACGGCCGTCGACACCCTGGCGGAGATCGTCGGGCGGGCGTGGGCGGAGGCCGGCGGCACCGGACTCTCCCCGGCGTTCGCCCATGTCGCGGCCTGTCTCGCCAATGCCGACCTACCCGTCGAGGAGACCGCCCTCCAGGCCGAACTCCTCCGCAGGGGCTGGAGCCGGTCGGCGCGGGTGCACAACGACACCTTCGCCATACTGCGGGCCGGGCTCGACGAGCCGCGCGGTGTCGCGGTGGTGTGCGGGGCGGGCATCAACTGTGTCGGGATGACCCCGGACGGCCGGACCGCGCGCTTCCCCGCGATCGGCAAGATCTCCGGGGACTGGGGCGGCGGCAGCGGCATGGCCGAGGAGGCGCTCTGGTTCGCGGCGCGCGCCGAGGACGGGCGCGGCGAGCCGTCCGAGCTGGCGCGGGCGCTGCCGGCGCACTTCGGTCTCGAGACGATGTACGCGCTGATCGAGGCGCTGCACCTGGGGCTCGTGCCCTTCGAACGGCGGCACGAGCTGACGCCGGTCCTGTTCCGGGTGAGCGCGGACGGCGACCCGGTCGCGCTGTCGCTGGTGCACCGGCTCGCCGAGGAGGTCGTCGCGCTGTCGGCGGTCGCGCTCGGGCGGCTCGGACTGCTGGAGGAGGAGGCGCCGGTGATGCTGGGCGGCAGCGTGCTCGCCGCACGGCATCCGCAGCTGGAGGAGAGGATCCGTGAACTCCTCGCCGAGCGGGCGCCGAAGGCCGTCATCGGCTTCGTGACGGCGCCGCCGGTCCTCGGCGCGGGGCTGCTCGCCCTGGACGAGGTGGCGGCGGGCCCGGAGGCGGCGGCCCGGCTGCGGGAGCATTACGGGGCCTGAGGCCGGTGGGGGGTGTGGTCGCGGGGCGTCTTCTCTGCCGGAGGAGACGCCCCGCAGGCATGTTCACCTGTTCGAGCGATGGCCGATACGGAACCGATCACGGCTTCGTGACGTATTCAGAGTGAGGGGATTCGCCCCTCGATGCGTGGGGGTTCGCCCCTCGGCGTGAGGGGGTTCGCCCGCGGATGTGCCGGGGGCATACGGCACGATAAGAACAAGATCCAGTCAATCCCGGTGTGCGGACGGCCCCCTGCGGCCATACTGCAGGCCGGACCGGCCGAAGTCGGCGACCCAGGGGGAGGTCACGTGACACACCCGCCGAACGCACCCGCCGCCCCGGCGGCGCGGAGCACGGCGCAGGCGCCCGCGCGCCCGGCCGGCGTGCCCGCGCAGCCCTCGCCAGCGCCGGGCGCCGCCCCGCCCGCGGGGCAGAGCGCCTGGGCCGTGGGACGGGAGCGACTGCGGGTCGCCACGACGACCGAGCCGGGCCGGCTCCAGATCCTCGGGGCCGTTCTCGCGCTGCTCGTCGTCGCGTTCGGGGCCGTCACCGCCTTCCAGGTCGACGACCGGACGACCGCCGCCGACGACGTCGTCAGCCGCAGCCAGCCGCTGTCCGCCGACGCCGCCGCGATCTACCGCTCCCTCGCCGACGCGGACACCACCGCCGCCGGCGGCTTCCTCGCCGGCACGCTGGAGCCCGCGGAGTCCCGCGCGCGCTACGACCGGGACATCGCCACCGCCGCCCGACTGCTCGTCAAGGCCGCGGCGAGCACGGACGGTTCGGGCGAGTCGGCCCGCGAGATCGCCACCCTCAACGAACAGCTCCCGCGCTACACGGGCCTGATCGAGCGCGCCCGCGCCGCCAACCGGCAGGGCCTCCCGCTGGGCGGGGCCTATCTGCGGTACGCCAACCAGCAGATGACCAGCATCCTGCTGCCCGCCGCCGAGCGGCTGTACGAGGCCGAGACCGTACGGCTCCACGAGGACGACGAGTCGGCCCGCACCTGGCCGTTCCTCGCCCTGGGCCTCGGACTCCTCACCCTCGCCGTCCTGGCCTGGGCCCAGCGCCGCACCTACCTGCGGACGAACCGGGTCCTCAACCACGGGCTGCTCGCCGCCACCGCCGCCACGCTGACCGTGCTGCTCTGGCTGCTCGCCGCGCACACCGTCGCCCGCAGCGGCCTCGACAGCGCGCGCACGCACGGGCAGGAGTCCCTCCAGTCGCTCAACACGGCCCGGATCGGCTCGCTCACGGCCCGGGCCAACGAGCTCCTGACCCTGGTCGCCCGGGGCGCCGTCCTCACCGAGGACGGCAAGAACGACAAGTACGAGGCCGAGTACACGTCGAGCACGGGCACCCTGACGGACGCGCTCGCCACGGCGCGGGAGCTGGCCGACGACGACGCCGGCCGCGGCCCCGTCGACGAGGCCGCCTCGCGTACGGCCGAGTGGAAGCAGCGTCACAAGGACGCCCGCGCCAAGGACGAGGCCGGCGACTTCGAGGGCGCCCTCGGCCGCATCGTCGGCGCCAAGGACCCGGCGCAGTCGACCGGGCAGTCATTCGACCAGGTCGACGCCGCCCTGGAGCGTGCCCTGGCGCACGAGCAGACCGAGTTCACCCGCTCCGCCGGGGACGCCAGGGACGCGCTGAAGGCGCTGCCGCTCGGCGCCCTGGCCCTCGGGATCCTGGGCGCGGCGGGCGCCGTGCTCGGCATCAACCGCAGACTGTCGGAGTACCGGTGAGAGGGGGCGGGATGCCGAACGGCACGTACCCGCTGGTGCGGCGGACGGCGCAGCGCTTCCGGGGCTGGGGCGGGGTGGCCGCGATGGCCGTGGCCTGCGGGCTCACCGCCTCGCTCACCCTGCTCCCGCTGGCCCACGAGAGCGGCGACGCGGCGGCCGCGCCCGGCGTCGCGGGGCCGGGGCCCGGCGTCGGCACCGGGGTCCAGGTCAAGGCGGACACCTGCGACAAGCCCTGGGCCTCCCTCACCCCCTCCACGGCGGACGGCCCCTCGATCGAGGCCGTCAAGCAGCGCGGGAAGCTCGTCGTCGGCGTCGACCAGTCCAGCTACCGCTGGGGCTACCGCAACCCGGAGACGCGCGCGCTCGAAGGCTTCGACATCGATCTGGCGCGGGCCATCGCCAAGGACATCCTGGGCAGCCCGGACGCCGTCATCTTCCGGGCGATCCCCACGAACCAGCGGATCGCCGCCCTCGACAGCGGCAAGGTCGACCTCGTCGTGCGCACCATGACGATCAACTGCAAGCGGATCCAGCAGGTCGCCTTCTCCACCGCCTACTTCCAGGCCGGCCAGCAGGTCCTCGCGCCCAAGCTGGCCACGGACATCACCGGTTACGACACCTCGCTGAAGGGCAAGCGGGTCTGCACCGCCGAGGGCTCCACGGCCTACGAGGCCCTGGAGGAGAAGTCCTTCGGCGCGCTCTTCAAGGACGAGGCCGACGGCACCAAGGACGACAAGGACCTGCTGACCGTCCCCAACCAGCTGGACTGCCTGGCCCGGCTTCAGATGGGCGAGGTCGACGCCGTCGTCACCGACAACGCCCTGGCGGCCGGACAGGCCGCCCAGGACCCGGCGGTCGAGCTCAAGGGCACCCCGTTCACCACCGAGTACTACGGCGTGGCCGCCAAGCTCGGCAACGACGACCTGGTCCGCCGGGTCAACCAGGTCCTCGTGGGCTATCGCCAGGGCCCCTGGCAGCAGGCGTACAAGAACTGGCTGGAGAAGGACCTGCCCGGGATAACCGGGCCGCCCGCTCCCCTGTACAAGTAGCGCCGGGCAGCCCCGTACGACCAGCCCTGTACACGGAGAGGAAGAGGTGATCGATGGGCGTCACGGGACCCCCTGGGCCGGTGATGGACCGGGACGAGGTGGACCGTGCGCTGGCGCGCCTCGGAGCCGAGCACAAGGCGGTCGAGGACTCGCTGTTCGCACTCCAGGACCACGCGGGCCGCAGGCTGCTCGAAGGGGCGGAGCTGACCGGCACGACCCGGGACCGCTGGGTGGCGACCGAGCGGACCATCACCCTGCTCTGGACCTGCTTCGACGTGTACACCGGCGCCCTGCGGGACGTCCGCGAGGTGCGTGCCCGGCGCCGCTGGCCCGGCCGTGAGGAGCTCGTGGAGCTGACCGACCGGCTGCGCGGCGAGAGCGTCCACGTGGCGGGCGGGGCGGGCGAACAGGGGCTGCTCGCCGAGCGGTTCACCCTGGAGGGCCTGGTCCGGCGGATGAACGAGCTGTACGCGTCCTCGCTGGACGTGGTGGTGACCGCCGACGCGGTCTGGTCGGCGCTGCCCGCCCGGATAGACCTCCTCGCCGCCGAGCTGGGCCGGACGCGCTCGCTCGCGCACTCGGTCGGCGTACGGCCCGGGGAGCACCCGGCCGGCGACGAGCTGGAGGACATCACCGCCGAGCTGACCGCGCTGCGGTCCCAGGTCGTCACCGATCCGCTGGCCTTCTGGCGCCCGGCGAGCGGGAGTTCGGCGCCCGGCGGGGGCCGTCCCGACACCGAGCGGTACGACCGGGCGGCCCTGGCCCTCGAGGACATCCGGCGGGAGATCGAGGCGGTGCTCGCGGTCCGGCAGGACTCCGAGGACCGGCTGCTCCGGCTGCGGGACGTGCTGTCGCGGGCGGACCGTACGCTCGCCGAGGCGCGGGCCGCGCGGGGCGAGGTGCTCGCGAAGATCGCCGCCTCCGAGGTGCCGGCCGTCAGCGGGCCGCCGATCGTGCTCCAGGAGCGGCTCGCGGCGGCCGCCGAGTACCGCAGGCACGCCCAGTGGCACCGGCTCTCCCCGCTCCTGGACTCCCTGGAGCGGGAGGCGGAGGACGAACTGCTGCGGGCCCGGGAGTCGCTGACCGCGGTCACGGCCCCGCTCGCGGTCCGGGCCGAACTGCGCGGCAGGCTCGACGCGTACAAGGCGAAGGTGGCGCGGCTCGGTGCGGCGGAGGACCCGCTGCTCGTGGAGCGGTACGACGCGGCCCGCCGGATGCTGTGGAGCGCGCCCTGCGATCTGCGGGTCGCGGAACAGGCCGTCCTGCGCTACCAGCAGGCGGCGGCGGACGTACTGTCCGGCCCGAGAGACGCGGGAGGACGACAGTGGTGAGCGGGGAACAGTGGTGAGCGGCGGGGAGACGGGCGTGGGGAGCTGTCAGCGTCCTTCGTGCGAGGGTTCGTACGAGGACATGGGAGGCGGCGAGCTGTACTGCGACACCTGCGGCCTCGCCCCGGTGGTCGCGGCCGGCGGGCTCATCGGCTCGACACCCACGGGGGTGGCCGTGCCGGGCAGGGGCAGCGTCGTCGGGGGCGGCTCCGGCGTCGGGGGGCCGGACTCCAGTTCCTCGCGGAGCAGTTCGCGGGCGTCCTCGCGGGCCTCGTCGCGCTCGTCGACCTCCCGCCGTTCGGTCTCCGGGCGGCTCTCGCGCTCGCTCTCCGGGGCCTCCGCGTCCCGCTCGGTGTCGGTGCGCAGTTCCGGTACGTCGACCGGTCAGTCCGCCCGGAACCGGCTGGGCGCCGGCCTGGTGTCGATCCCCGAGGTGCCGCGGCCCGACCCGCGGGCGGCGGTCATGGAGAACCCCGAGGTTCCCGAGCGGAAGCGTTTCTGCTCCCGTTCCGACTGCGGTGCGCCCGTGGGGCGTTCGCGGGGTGAGCGGCCGGGCCGTACGGAGGGCTTCTGCACCAAGTGCGGGCACCCGTACTCCTTCGTGCCGAAGCTGCGCGGCGGGGACATCGTCCACGGGCAGTACGAGGTCGCGGGCTGTCTCGCGCACGGCGGGCTGGGCTGGATCTACCTCGCCGTCGACCGGGCCGTCTCCGACCGCTGGGTCGTCCTCAAGGGCCTCCTCGACACCGGCGACCAGGACGCCATGGCCGCGGCGATCTCCGAGCGCCGCTTCCTCGCCGAGATCGAGCACTCCAACATCGTCCGCATCTACAACTTCGTCGAGCACCTCGACCAGCGCACCGGCTCCATGGACGGCTACATCGTCATGGAGTACGTCGGCGGCAAGTCCCTCAAGGAGATCGCCAACGACCGGCGCACCCCGGACGGGCGCCGCGATCCGCTGCCGGTCGAGCAGGCCTGCGCGTACGGGATCGAGGCCCTGGAGGCGCTCGGCCACCTGCACAGCCGCAACCTGCTGTACTGCGACTTCAAGGTCGACAACGCCATCCAGTCCGAGGACCAGCTGAAGCTCATCGACATGGGCGCGGTCCGGCGGATGGACGACGACGAGTCCGCGATCTACGGCACCGTCGGCTACCAGGCGCCGGAGGTGGCCGAGGTCGGGCCGTCGGTGGCGAGCGACCTGTACACGGTGGCGCGCACCCTCGCGGTGATGACCTTCGACTTCCAGGGCTACACGAACGTCTTCGTGGACTCGCTGCCCGACCCGGACAACATCGCGGTCTTCCGGACGTACGAGTCGTTCTACCGCTTCCTGGTCCGCGCCACCGACCCGGACCCGGCACGCCGGTTCGCCTCCGCGCAGGAGATGGCGGAGCAGCTGACGGGCGTGCTGCGGGAGGTCGTGGCGCTCCAGTCGGGGCGGCCGCGGCCCGCGCTGTCGACGCTGTTCGGCACGGAGGTCCGGGTCACGGACACGGCCCTGTTCGCCGAGCTGACGGAGGACGTGTCGCTGCTCGGGGCCCGCCGGGGCCGCAGACGGCCCGCGCTGCCCGCCGCCGCGCCGGGCGCCGTGCCCGGCGGCGCGCTGCCCGCCGGGTCTGGAGGAGGGGCACCCGCCACCGCCGCAGTCGCCGGGCTCGGGGCCCTGCTCGCGCCGCTCGACACGCCCGCCACCGCGCTCGCGCTGCCGGTCCCGCGCGTCGACACGGGCGACCCCAACGCCGGCTTCCTCGCCGGTCTCGCCGCCGCCGCGCCCGGCGAGCTGCTCGCCGCGCTGCAGGCCGCGCCCGCGCCCTCCGCCGAGCTGCGGCTGCGCACCCTGCGGGCCGAGCTGGAACTGGGCGACCTGCCGGCCGCCGCCCGGACCCTGGCCGGGCTCGAGGAGCGCGACCCGGACGACTGGCGGGTCGTCTGGTACCGGGGCGTCACCTCCCTGGTGACCGGCGACCACGAGCACGCGGCGCTCGCCTTCGACGCGGTCTACGACGCCTTCCCCGGCGAGCCCTCGCCCAAGCTGGCCCTCGGGATCTGTGCCGAGGTGCTGGGCCAGCTGGACAACGCCGCCGAGTACTACCGCCTGGTGTGGGCCACCGACCCGAGCTTCGTCAGCGCGGCCTTCGGGCTCGCCCGGGTGCAGCTCGCCGCCGGGGACCGGATCGGAGCCGTACAGTCCCTGGAGTCCGTGCCGGAGGCCTCGATCCACTACACGGCGGCGCGGGTCGCCACCGTGCGGGCGCGGCTGCGGCGGCGCCCGGCATCGGAGCCGCTCGCCGCCGATCTGACGGCGGCCGCCGCGCAGGTATCGGCGCTCCAGGGCTTCGGTCTGGACGCCGTGCGCCGGGAGCAGTTGTCGACGGAGGTCCTCGGAACCGCCCTCGACTGGGTACTCTCCGGGAGTCCCGGTGCGGAACCGGGCGGCGGCGCGCTGCTGCTCGGGAGTGAACTGGACGAGCGCGGACTGCGCTTCGGCCTCGAACGCTCGTACCGGGTGCTGGCCCGGCTCGCCCAGCGGGGCGAGGAGAGGATCGAACTGGTGGAGCGGGCCAACCGCTTCCGCCCCCGGACGTGGGTGTGAGGATGTCCCAGAAGCCGAAGCCGTCGCACGGCCTCACCGTCTGCCCGGACTGCGCGGAGCCCCTGGAGTCGGGGGACCGGTTCTGCGGGGCGTGCGGTTACGACCTGACGGCCGTGCCGGTCGCCGGGGTCGAGCCGGACCGCCCGACCGTGGCCATCGGCACCCCCGTGGCCTGGCCGGACGCCCCGCCCCGGGACCCCGGTTCGCTGTCGACCGCCACCCAGCACCCGGGCGACCTCCCGGGTACCGACTCCGGTGGCCGTGACCTGCCCACGATGGCGGTCCGCACGGACGGGCCGGTGCCGCCAGGCGCCGACCCGGCCGGCGAGACCACGACGGGCAGCGGTGACTTCGAGCTGGCCGCGCCGGACCCGCGTGCGGCGGTACGGGTGGACCCGCCGCCGGCCGCACCCGCGTCGGCGCCCGCCCCCGCACCGGCACCGGCACCGGCGGCCCAGGCGCCCGCACCGGCGGCCCAGGCTCCTGCTCCGGATCCGGCCGCCGCCTCCGCCGCCCCCGGCTCCGCCCTGTGCGTGGCCTGCCGGGCCGGGCGGGTGGACACCGACGGCTACTGCGAGAACTGCGGGCACGCGCAGCCCCGCGAACGCGACCACATGGAGCGGGAGCTCGGCAGCGTCGCCGCCGTCTCCGACCGGGGGCTGCGCCACCACCGCAACGAGGACGCGTTCGCCGTATCGGCGACCACGCTCCCCGACGGCTCCCCCGCCACCCTCGCGATCGTCTGCGACGGCGTGTCCTCGGCGACCCGGCCCGACGAGGCGTCCGCCGCCGCCGCCGAGGCGGCCGGCGCCTCCCTGCTCGCCGCGCTGCCCCGGGGAACGCACCCGCAGCAGGCGATGCACGAGGCGATCGTGGCCGCCGCGGAGGCCGTCAACTCCCTCGCGGAGGAGCCCGGCCAGGACGGCGCCGAGCACGACCCGCACCGCCACCGCAACGCCCCGGCCTGCACCATCGTGGGCTCCGTCGTCGCCGACGGCCTGCTCGTCGTCGGCTGGGTCGGCGACAGCCGCGTCTACTGGGTGCCGGACGACCGGGCCACCCCGGCCGCCCGGCTCACCGAGGACGACTCGTGGGCCGCGCAGATGGTCGCGGCCGGTCTGATGAACGAGGCGGAGGCCTACGCGGACGAGCGCGCCCACGCGATCACCGGCTGGCTCGGCGCCGACGCGTACGAACTCGAGCCGCACACGGCCGCGTTCAAGCCCGACCGGTCCGGTGTGGTCGTCGTCTGCACGGACGGCCTGTGGAACTACGCGGAGGGCGCCGACGACATGGCCAGGGTCGTCCCGGCCGACGCGTCCGACCGGCCGCTGCACAGCGCCCAGGTGCTCGTCGGCCACGCCCTGGACGGCGGAGGCCACGACAACATCACGGTCGCGCTCGTGCCGTTCACCGTCGCTCTCCCAGGGGCAGGATCCGCCTGAGCGGCGCCGATCCCCTGTCCCTCCACCGATTGACCGTTGTTGCCCGAGGAGCCGTAACAGATGGCGAACTTCTCCAAGTCGACCGTGCCGCAGTTCTCGGTGGACGTCTACCAGAACGAGTTCCTGCCCGAGGGCGGCCGGGACGTCAGCGCGATCGTCACGGTCACCTCGACCGGCGGCGGCACCACGGGCCGGCAGCGGCTCGCCGGGGCGGGGGGCGGCACGGCCGGCGTCGTGATCATGGTCGACTGCTCCGGCTCGATGGACTACCCCGCCACCAAGATGCGCGGTGCCCGTGAGGCGACCGCCGCCGCCGTCGACACCCTGCGCGACGGCACGGCCTTCGCCGTCGTCGCCGGTACGCACGTGGCGAAGGAGGTCTACCCGGGGAACGGCCGGCTCGCCGTCGCCGACGCCAGGACCCGGGCCGAGGCCAAGGAGTCGCTGCGCCGGCTGAGCGCGGGCGGCGGCACCGCCATCGGCACCTGGCTGCGGCTCGCGGACCGGCTGCTCTCCTCCGACGGCCTCACCATCCGGCACGGCATCCTGCTCACCGACGGCCGCAACGAGCACGAGTCGCCGGAGGAGCTGCGGGCCGCGCTGGACGCCTGCGCCGGCCGCTTCACCTGCGACGCGCGCGGGGTGGGCACCGACTGGGAGGTCAAGGAGGTCACCGGGATCGCCTCGGCGCTCCTCGGCTCCGCCGACATCGTCGCCGACCCGGCCGCCCTCACCGCCGACTTCACGGCGATGATGGAGCAGGCGATGGGCAAGGGCGTGGCGGACGTCTCGCTGCGGCTGTGGACCCCGGTCGGGGTGGAGATCGCCTATGTGAAGCAGGTGGCGCCGACGGTCGAGGACCTGACCGGGCGCCGTACGGAGGCCGGTCCGCGCGCCGGGGACTACCCGACGGGCTCCTGGGGCGACGAGTCCCGCGACTACCACGTGAGCGTGCGGGTCCCGCAGGCCGCGATCGGCCAGGAGATGCTGGCGGCCCGGGTCTCCCTGATCGCACCGGACCCGCTGGGCGGCGACCCGAAGCCGCTGTCCCAAGGACTGGTACGGGCGGTGTGGACCGACGACCTGGCGATGTCGACCTCGATCAACCCGCAGGTCGCCCACTACACGGGCCAGGCCGAGCTCGCGGACGTCATCCAGCAGGGTCTGGATGCCCGCAAATCGGGCGATCACGACGGCGCGACGGCGAAACTGGGCCGCGCCGTGCAGCTCGCGGCGGCCTCCGGCAACGCGGATACGGCGAAACTGCTTTCGAAGGTGGTCGACGTCGTCGATGCGGCGACCGGTACTGTGCGTTTGAAGGCGAAGGTCGCGGAAGCGGACGAGATGACACTCGAGACCCGCTCCACCAAGACCGTTCGCGTCAAGAGGTAGCCCGGCCACGGGCCGGACGACGAGAGGGGGAAGCACCGACATGCCGACCTGCCCGAACGGACACCAGTCGGTCTCCGACGACTGGTGCGAGGTCTGCGGCCATCGCATGGCCGGGGCGGGTGCGCCGACGGGTGCCGTACCGCCGCCTCCCCCGCCGCCGCCCCCCGCGTACGGATATCCCGGCCCCAACAGTCCCGGTGGCTACGACGCCCCCGGTGGCTATGACGCACCTGGTGCCCCCGGTGGCTTCGGCCACGGTGGCGACCCGAACGCGACGGCCCAGGCCGAGCTCTGCCCGCAGTGCCGGACGCCCCGCGAGCACATGGCGCCGTTCTGCGAGGAGTGCCGCTGGAACTTCCTCACGAACACGGCGACCTCGTACACGCCGGTGGCCCCGCAGAACGTGCCGTCCGCGCAGCGCCCGGCGGGTCCCCCGCCCGGTCTGAACCTGCCGCCGGGCTTCCAGTCCACGCCGCCGCCCGCGCCGGGACCGCAGCAGGGCCACCCGGGCCAGCAGCCGGGTCCGCACGGGCAGCCGGGTCCGCACGGGCAGCCCGGTCCGCAGGGCCCGCACGGGCAGCAGGGACCGCCGCCGGGGCAGGACCCGTTCGGCTACCAGGGCTCGCGGCCCTCGCAGGTGAACCGTCCCGCCGAGCCGCTGGGCGGCGACCCCACGCACCACCAGGCCCCGCCGCAGCGTCCGCCGGCGCAGCAGCCGCCCGGCCCGGCCGGTCAGGGCGACCCCTTCGGTCCGCCCGGTCAGCAGCCGCCCGCACCTCCGGCGTACCTCCAGACCCCGTCCGCTCCCCCGGCCGCGCCCCCGGGCGCTCCGGCCCAGGCCCCGGCGCCGCCCGCGCCGCCGCAGCCGCGCGCGGACGACGACTGGGTGCTCTCGCCGCCGTCGCAGCACCAGGCGCCGCCGCAGCCTCCGCAGCACCAGGCTCCTCCGCAGCCGCCGCAGCACCAGGGGCCCCCGCAGCACATGGCACCCCCGCCGCCACAGCAGCAGCACTTCTCGGCGCCCCCGCAGCAGCAGTTCCAGCCGCCGCGACAGCCGCTGACCTGGACCGCGGTCATCGGTCCGGACCGCGAGTACTTCATGGCGATGATGCAGCGCAGCGGCCCGGAGGCCGGTGGGCTGAACCTGCCCGCGTACTCGCCGGACAAGCACCTGCCGCTCCAGGGCAACCAGATCTCCATCGGCCGTCGCCGGCACTCCACCGGCGAGTCCCCGGACATCGACCTGGCGGTGCCGCCGGAGGACCCGGGCGTCTCGCACCAGCACGCCGTGCTCGTGCAGCAGCCGGACGGCTCGTGGGCGGTGGTGGACCAGAACTCCACCAACGGCACCACGATCAACGGCGGCGAGGAGCCGATCCAGCCCTACGTCCCCGTGCAGCTCCAGGACGGCGACCGGGTGCACGTCGGCGCCTGGACGACGATCACGATCCGGGTGGGCTGAGTCCCTCCCTGAGCAGTGGCCAGGCGTACGGCCCCCCGGGGTCGTCCAGCCAGGCCCACTGCCGTTCGCCGCTGACCGTCACACCGAAGCGCTCCCGCTCGGGCCGCCCCTCGCGCAGCCAGAGCGAGAGCGCTTCGTTCCTGTCCAGGGCCTGGTCGACAAGACCCCAGAAGAAGCGGAAGCGCTCGTCCCCGGCCGGGCCGTGGCGCGGGACCCGTCCCGCGACGCCCCGCAGCGCCACGAAGTAGGCCGAGGTCTCGAGGAACCGTCCCTCCGCGTGGGCGGCGTCGTGCACCCGCAGCAGCAGGAGCCCCGTGGAGACCGGGGCGAGCACCAGGGCGCCCGACCTGCACTGGGCGAGCCAGGGGTACGGGACCGAGGGCATCGCGCAGGTGGCCACGATCCGGTCGAAGGGGGCCCGCTCCGGGCAGCCGCGGGCGCCGTCGGCGGCGACCACGGCGGGCCGGTACCCGGCGGCGGCCAGATGGGTCCGGGCGGACTCGGCGATCTCCTCGTCCAGGTCGACGGTGGTGACGTGCTCCGCGCCGAGGCGGTGGCTGAGCAGGGCGGCGTGGTAGCCGGTCCCGGCGCCGATCTCCAGGACGTCGTCCCCCTCGCGGACGTCGAGGGCGTGGAGCATCAGGGCCATCAGGGAGGGCTGGCTGGCGGAGGAGACCAGTTCCCCGTCCCGCACCCGGGTGGCGAGGGCGGTGTCCGCGTAGGCCCCGCCGAGCCAGCGGTCCCGGCGCTCGGGCTCGGGGTCGCCGGACCAGAGCCGCTCGTAGCCGCCGGTGCCGGGGACGTAGTAGTAGGGCACGAAGAGATGGCGCGGGACCTCGGCGAAGGCCTGCCGCCAGCGGGCGTCGGCCAGCGCTCCCTCGGCCTCGATCTCCCGCACGAGCGCCCGTCGCGCCCGCGCGCCGGCCTCGGCGAACTCGTCCCGCCGCTCACCCATGCCTCCACTGTCCCGCCGCCCGGGGGCCCCGGCGAGCGGTCCTGGGCCTCAGGTCCTAGGGCGGGGCATCTGAGACGATGGAACGGTGAACGAGATTCCCGGGGAAACAGTGCAGGAGCAGACCTTCTACGAGCAGGTCGGCGGCGAGGAGACCTTCCGCCGTCTGGTCCGCCGTTTCTACGAGGGCGTCGCGGGGGACCCGCTGCTCCGCCCGATGTACCCGGAGGAGGACCTGGGCCCGGCGGAGGAGCGGCTCGCGCTCTTCCTGATGCAGTACTGGGGCGGCCCCCGCACCTACAGCGACCACCGCGGCCACCCGCGCCTGCGGATGCGCCACGCTCCGTTCACCGTGGACCAGGCGGCCCACGACGCGTGGCTCCGTCATATGCGCGCGGCCCTGGACGACCTCTCCCTGGCCCCGGAGCACGAGGCCGAACTGTGGCGTTACATGACGTACGCGGCGGCGTCGATGGTGAACACGGCCGGCTGACGCACCCTCACACCCCCGCCCTCGGGCCCGTCACCGCCCCCACCTCCACGGACGGACACATTCCGGAGTCGGAACCCCGAATAACGGTCACGATCGGATCAAGGTGCGCCCGCAAGCGGTTTCCAGCGGCACATGCACTCTGAAAGCATCCGAGAGAAGTTTCGGGAGCGTTCGGCACATGTTCGACGGGCGCACCGTGATCAGGGTGGCCAGGGGGATGGGTGACGGGGTTCGTTTTTCTGCGCGTCAGGGCGCACCGGCTGCTGCTCTCCGCGGCACTGCTCGCCGTGCTCCTGACGACCTCGGTGCTCGCCACCCTCGCCTCGTTCTCCGGGACGATCGGGGACGCCGCGCTCCAGGCGGGGCTGCGGGGGCGTTCCGCGGCCGCCGCCTCACTGCTCGTGAGCGGGCAGGTGCCCGCCGCCAAGCGGGCGGACGCCGAGGCGGCCGTCCAGGACGGGATGCGGAAGACCTTCGACGGGCTGCCCGTGACCGTACGGCGGCTCGAGCGCTCGGGGCCGTACGCGCTGCCCCGGAGTCTTCAGCCGCCCTCCGCCCGTAAGGGCGACCCCGACCTGACGCACTTCGCCGCGCTCGACCGCTCGCGGCTCTCCCTCGTCGAGGGCGCCTGGCCCTCGGCCGCCCGTACGGCCGGTGTCGTCGAGACGGCGCTGCCCGAGGAGGCCGCGCGACGGCTCAAGGTCGCGCCCGGGGCGGTGCTCGACCTCACCGACCGGTTCGACGCCCGGAAGCTGAAGGCCCGGGTCACCGGCGTCTACCGGCCCACCGACACCGGCGACCTGTACTGGCAGCTGGATCCCGCCGGTGGGCGCGGTGTGCGGACGGTCGCGTTCACGACGTACGGGCCGCTGCTCGTCGACCCGGCCGTCATCGCCTCCGGGGCGCTGACCGTCGGCGAGACGTCCTGGCTGGGCTCCGCCGACTTCACCGGCTTCACCACCGACCGCATCGACACCCTGCGCGCCACCGCGACCGAGGGGCCGAAGGCGCTGGCCGGTGCCACCGACCGGTTCGGTACGACCGTCGCCGCGTCCACCGCGCTGCCGACCGTCCTGGAACAGACCCAGCGGTCCCTGCTCGTCTCCCGCTCCACCCTGCTGATCGTCGCCGTCCAGCTGATCCTCCTCGCCGCGTACGCGCTGCTGCTCGTCGCCCGGCTGCTCAGCACCGAGCGGTCCGGGGAGACCGCGCTGCTGCGGGCCCGCGGTGGCTCGCGCCGCCGGATCGCCGGGCTCGCCGCCACCGAGGCACTGCTGCTCGCCCTGCCCGCCGCGCTCGCCGCCCCCCTCCTGTCCGGACCGCTGACCCGGCTCTTCGCCGAGCGGTCCGCGCTCTCCTCCCTCGGCGTACGGCTCGACTCGACCCCGTCGCTCCAGGTGTGGCTGGTGGCCGCCGCCGTCGCCCTGTGCTGCGCCGCGGCCGTGGTCGCGCCCGCGCTCGCCGCCGGGGACGGCTCCGCCGTCTCACTGCGCAAGGCCCGCTCGGCCTCGCTGCCCGGCCCCGTACGGGCCGGCGCGGACCTCGGTCTGCTCGCCGTCGCCGCCGTGGCCTACTGGCAGTTGCAGCGGCCCGCCGCCTCGGGCGGCACCCTCGGCACGGACGGGGACGGCGGCGGCTCCATCGACCCGGTGCTCGTCGCCGCACCCGCCCTCGCCCTGCTCGCCGGCACCGTCCTGACGCTGCGTCTGCTGCCGCCCGCCGCCAAACTGGCCGAGCGGCGCGCGGCGGGCGGGCGCGGTCTCTCCGCCGCCCTCGCCGGCTGGCAGTTCAGCCGCCGGCCGCTGCGCGGCGCCGGACCGGTCCTGCTGCTGGTCCTCGCCGTGGCGATGGGCATGCTGGCCATCGGGCAGAGCGGCTCGTGGGAGCGTTCGCAGCGCGACCAGGCCGACTTCCGCGTCGGCGCGGCCGTCCGCGTCCTCAGCGCGGGCCCCGGCGAGCCCACCGAGACCGAGCAGCTGGGCAAGGTGCCGGGCGTCCGCGCCGTGGCCCCGGTGCACCGCACCACCATGGACCTGACCGGGAAGAACGCGACCATCCTGGCCGTGGACACCCGGAACGCCGACGACGGCATGCTGCTCCGCTCCGATCTCGCCGACGTCCCCGCCCGCTCCCTCCTCTCCCCGCTGGCCCCCAAGGCCACCACCCGCCCCGGCCTCCCGCTGCCCGCCGGCACCCGGTCGCTCACCGCCGACCTGCGGCTCGCCGCGCCGAAGGGCGAGGCCCGGGTCACGGCGGTCCTGGAGGACCCGAACGGCGTCCCCTACCGACGGGCCCTGGGGACGCTGCCCGACGACGACCGGACGCACCGGCTGACCCTGGACGTCGGCGCCATGACCGCGGGCCCCGGCAGCACCGGGGGCGACCGGGGCTCCGCCGGGCTGCTCACCCTCGTCGGTCTGGAGTTCACCGGAGAGATCACCGCCGACGCGAAGGGCACCCAGACCCTCCGCGTGGAGCGGTTCGGTGTCGTCGGCGCGGACGGCGGCGAGAAGATCCACTCCCCCGGGACGGTCCTCGGATCCTGGGCGCACACCTTCGAGCAGACCGAGCAGGGCGACCCCCAGAACCCCGTCCCCACCTCCGGCGTGCCCGGCGCCGCCGGGCCGGGCGGCCGCCCCGCCCCGTACGTCCTCACCTTCGGCGTCTCCGGCACGCCCCTGAGCGAGATGTTCTGGTCGGCGGAGGAGTTCGTCGTCCGCATGAAGGCACCCGGGCCCAAGGCGCCGGGCCGCCTCTCGGCCGTGGCCACCCGAACCTTCATGACGGCGGCCGGCGCCAGGCCCGGCGACGTGATCGAGCTCGCCCTCGGCGGCCGCCGGATCGACGTCACCGTCTCCCGCGTCGTCGAGGAACTGCCCACCACCGGTCCCGGCGCCCAGGCCGCGTCCGCGACCAGCCCGGTCGCCACCCCCGAGGACGGCGGCACGATCCTCGTCGACCTGGCCTCCGTCAACCAGTACCTGTCCACCGGCGAGGCCTCGACCGTGGCGGCGACCGAGTGGTGGCTGACCGTCGAACCCGGCCGCGCCGACGACATCGCCGCCGCCCTGCGCGCCCGGCCCAACGCCGACCCCGCCCAGGTCCTCGTACGCGACGAGGTCGCCGCCGAACTGCTCGGCGACCCGCTCGGCGCCGGCCCCAACGCCGCGCTCATGGCGGTCGCCGCCGCTGCCGCCGCGCTCGCCGCCGTCGGCTTCGCGGTCGGCTCGGCCGGCGCCATGCGGGAACGGTCCGCCGAGTTCGGCGTCCTGCGGGCACTCGGCGCACCACGCCGCCGCCTCGCCCGGCTGATCGCCGCCGAACAGGGACTCCTCATCGGCATCGGCCTGCTCATCGGCATCGGACTCGGCGCCGTCCTGGCCCGGGCCGTCGTCCCGCTCGTCGTCCTGACCGGCCAGGCCGCCCGGCCCGTACCCCCGGTCCTGGTCGAACTGCCCCTCGGTCAGGTGGCCCTGCTGCTCGCCGGCGTCGCCGCGCTGCCGCTCGCCATGGTCGCCGTGATCGCCCTGCGACGCACCGACCCTGCCGTGACGCTGCGCCACCAGGGGGAGAACTGATGTCCGGCACGGCCGGGGAGCACCCGGACGAGGGCCCGCGCCGGAAGAAGACCCCCGACACACCCGCCGTACGCAGGAAGGCACCCGACATGTCCCGGTCCCGGTCGCCCCGGTCGCCCCGGTCCGAGAAGCCCGCCCGCGCCGTGGCGCCCTGGGTGCGGACCCGGCTACGGACCGCGCCCTGGGCCGCCGCCTCCCTCGCCGCCCTCGTCCTCGTCACCGCCTACCTCGCGGCCGCGCTGCCGCGCGCCGTCGACGCGTACGAGACCGAGGGGCTGCGGCACGACGTCCGGACCACCGCCCCCCGCAACAGCGTCCTCGAACTGACCGCCGAGCCGCCGGGCCTGGAACTCGACCTGCCCGTCCGCGAGGCGGGCCTGGCCCCGGCCGTGCTGCGGAAGCAGCGCGACGAGGCCCGGGCCCTGCTGCCCGAGCCGCTGCGGACCGACCCGGAACAGACCGTCCACGGCCTGCGCACGGTCAAGCGGGTCGACGGGCTCGACCCGTGGCTGCCCCGGCCGGACGGCATCTCCCCCCAGTTCGTGCTCTCCTCCCCGTCGGACCTGACGGAACACACCACGCTGCGCGCGGGCCGCCTCCCCGCGGGCACGGCCCGCGCGCCGGAAGCGGCGGTGACCGTGAAGACCGCCGAGGCCCTGCGCCTGAAGCCCGGCTCCGTCGTGCACGTACCGGGCCGGGTCAGCGCCGAACCGATCGCCCTGACGATCACCGGGATCGTGGAGCCGCGCGGCCCCGAAGGCCCGTACTGGGCGGTGGAGCCGCTGCTGCGCACCCCGGCGCTCGCTCCCCTGGTCGGCGAGGAGATCAAGTACTACTGGCAGGGAGCGCTGCTGCTCTCCCCCACCTCGGCACCCGCGATGCTCTCCACCACCGGTGAGCCGGAGGTCTTCTTCCGGTACATGCCCACCGTCGGGCACCTCACCGGGCGGGACACCGACCGTCTCGGCGCGGCGCTCGACTCGGCGGCCGGCGGCCCCGATCTGGTCAAGCTGCGCGAGGTCGTGGGACCCACCGGTGCGCTGATCACCGAACTGGACTCGATCGTCGACGCGTACGGCTCGATGCGCGAGGCGATCAATCCGGTCGTGGCCGTCGCCGTCTTCGGGATCGGGGCGGTCGCGGCCGTCGTCCTCGCCATGACCGGCGGGCTCTTCGTCGCCCGCCGGGACAGCGAACTGGCCCTGATCCGTTCCCGGGGCGCCTCGCTCACCGGGATCGGGCTGCGCCTGCTCGGCGAGACCTCGGCGGTCGCCGTACCGGCCGCGGCGCTCGCCCTGGGACTCGCGGTGGTGACCGTACGAGGCCCCGACGGCGGGTCCGGCGGCCCGTTCGGCGGAATCCCGCTGCTCCCCTCGGTCCTCGCCACCGCCGCCGTCGCCCTCGTCGCGATGCTGGTCCTGCCGCTGCGTGCCGTCGTCGTGCACCGGCGCCCGCGGCTGCACGGCGGTCGCGACGACCTGCTCAGCGCCCGCCCCTCCCGGCGCCGTACCGTCTTCGAACTCACCGTGCTCGTGCTGGCCGTGGGCGCGGTCGCCTCGCTGCGGCTCCGCGGCACCGCGGACTCCGGGGACCATCTGGTGAGCGCCGCCCCGGTGCTCGTCGGCCTGATCGCCGCCATGGTGCTCGTACGGATCTATCCGCTGCCCCTGCGGTGGGCGGCCCGCCCGGCCCGCCGGCTGCGCGGGGCCGTCGGCCCGCTGGCCCTGGCCCGCGCCGGACGCACGTCCTCGGCGGGCACGCTGCCCCTGCTCGCGCTCGTCCTCGCCCTGACCACGGCGGCCTTCGGCGGCTCCGTCCTGGCCGGCGTCGCCGACGCCCGCGACCGGGCCGCGCTTCTGGCGACCGGAGCGGACGCCCGGATCGACGGCTCGGTCGAGTGGACCCCGGTGCCGGCGGACCTCACCGAGGCGGTGCGCGGGACGGCGGGCGTACGGGACGTGGCGCCGCTGCAGATCGAGTACGGGGTGTCGCTGCCGTCCCCCGGGAACACCTCCGCCCAGCCGATGAGCTCGGCGCTCGTGGGCGTCGAGCCCGGCTCGTACACGCGGCTCACGCAGCGGACCGGTTTCGGTGCCTTCCCGGCGGCGCTGCTCGCGTCGACGGGCAAGGGCGGCAAGGAGGCCGCGGCGGACACGGAGCGGGTGCTGCCCGCGATCGCCTCGCCCTCGGTCGCTCGGCGGCTCGGCGGCACGCCGCAGGAGATCGTGTCGGCGGCCGGGGTGTTCCGGGTGCGGATCGTCGCCGTCCGGCCGAACACCCCCGCCCTGCAGGGCGCCGACTTCCTGCTGGTCAACGCCGCCGACCTCACCCACCGGACGAACACGGCCCTGCTCGTCACGGGCCCGGAGGACGGTGCCGCGCTGCGGGCCGTGGTGAAGGCGAAGTCCGACGCGCTCCTGGTGTCGATGCGGACCGAGGAGCGGGCCGGCTATGTGGACTCGCCGCTCCAGTCGGGCGCCGAGCGGATGTACCTGGGAGCGATCGGCGCGGGCGCCGGGTTCGCCGTCGTGGCCGTACTGCTCTCGCTGATGCAGAGCGCACCGGAACGGACCACGCTCCTCGCCCGGCTGCGGACGATGGGCCTGACCCGCAGGCAGGGCCGGCGGCTGCTCGGTCTGGAGGCGCTGCCGCAGGCGATCCTCGCGGCGGTCGGCGGCACGCTCGTCGGCTGGGCGACGGTGCCGCTGCTCGCGCCCGGCATCGACCTGTTCCGGCTCGCGCTCGCGACGACACCGGGATTCGCCCCGCTGGACAGCGCGCCGCTGCGGGCGGACCCGTGGTCGCTGGTGGTGCCGGCGGTCGCCGTCGTCCTGATCACTGCGGTGGCGGCGGCCGGACAGGCCTGGTGGGCGGGACGCAAGGGCTCGATCAAGGAACTCAGGGCAGGAGACGCACGATGACGAAGACCGACACGTCGATCCGGGCGGGCGCGGCCGGGTCCGCCTCCGACCCCACCACCCTGGAGGAGCTGGAGCGGAAGGCGACCGCGCGGCGCGACCGGCCCTCGTACGGCCATGACGCGCTCATCGCCTGCGACCGGCTCGTCCGGATCTTCACCACGGACGGAGTGGAGGTACAGGCCCTCCAGGGGCTCGATCTCCTGGTGAAGGAAGGCGAGTTGATGGCCCTGGTCGGCGCCTCCGGCTCCGGCAAGTCGACACTCATGAACATCCTCGCCGGACTGGACGTGCCGACCGCCGGCGCGGCCCGGGTCGCCGGGGCCGATCTGCTCGCGATGGACGGCAAGGCACGGCTGCGCTACCGCCGCGAGGTCGTCGGCTTCGTCTGGCAGCAGACCGCCCGCAACCTCCTCCCCTATCTGACGGCCGCTCAGAACGTGGCGCTGCCGATGCAGTTGAAGGGCCGCGCGAAGCACAAGGCGGAGCGCGCCGAGAAGCTCCTCGGCATGCTGGGCATCGCGGACGCCCGCGACCGGCGACCGCACCAGCTCTCCGGCGGCCAGCAGCAGCGGGTGGCCATCGCGGTCGCGCTGGCCAACAACCCGGCCGTGCTCCTCGCCGACGAGCCGACCGGCGAGCTGGACTCGGCCACCGGCGAGCAGGTCTTCGCGGCCTTCCGCCGCGCCAACGAGGAGCTGGGCACGACGATCGTGATCGTCACCCACGACCAGGCGGTCGCCTCCGAGGTCCGCCGCACGGTCGCCATCCGCGACGGCCGCACCTCCTCGGAGGTGCTGCGCCGCACCGAGGTCGACGAGCAGGGCAAGGAGTCCCTGGTGGCCCGGGAGTACGCGATGCTCGACCGCGCGGGCCGGCTCCAGCTCCCGGCGGACTACACGCAGGCGCTCGGGATGGAGCACCGGGTGGCCCTGGAGCTCGAGCAGGACCACATCGGGGTGTGGCCGGACGACGCGGAGAGCTGAGCAACCGGCGGGCACCGCCGGACGTCCCACCCTGCGGGGGTGATGTCCATGCCATCTACGGGTTCGGGCAGTCCGTCGGGCGCGGGAAGTCGGGCAGGCGCCGGGACCTGGGTGGCCACGCTCCTGCCCGCGTTCTGCGTGGCGGCCGTCCACGCCTGGTCGGCCTGGTCCTTCGGAAGCGCGTCGGCGCCGTCCACCACGGTCGCGGTCTCGGTCGGCGGGGCGGCGGTCCTCGCCTCGGCCGTGGCCTACTACCTGCTCGTCGACGGGGTGGCGGGGTTCTGGGGCGCACTGGCCCTGGTCGGCGCGCTGCTGCTCACGGTGGCCACCGCCGACCAGTGGGCCTCGCGCGGGGCGGTCGCGGACTGTGTCGTGGTGAAGGTCCACGAGGAGCGGCACGCGTCGGTCGGCGAGGGCGGCGGCGAGCGGACCGTGTACCGCCACACCCTGCGCTGCCCTGGCGGCTATCCGTCGGCCCTGGCGGAGAACCGCCGGATCGCCCCGGACGGCGGGGAGGTACGGGTCGCCTACGATCCGCGGCGACGGGTGGCACCGGCGGTGGAGGGCTCGTCCCCGCCCTGGGGCCAGGCGGTCTTCGCCGTACTGCTCCTCGCGGCCGCGACGGCGGGAGCGCGGAAGTTCAGCCGCGCGGGCCGGCGGGAGCGGGAGGCCCGGTCAGATCCATCAGGCCGGCCGCCGTCGGCCGGAAGCCGCAGCGCTCGTGGAAGGCGGTGAGACGGGGCTCGAAGTCCACGTGCAGCCAGTGCGCGCCGCGCCGCCGGGCGGCCTCGGCGGCGGCCCGGACGATGGTGACACCGAGCCCCTGCCGGCGCTCGTCGGGGTGGACGGTGGTGTCGAGGAGGAAGGCGTGCACGCCACCGTCGCCGACGACGTTCACGTACCCGACGAGCCCGTCGGCGCGGCGGGCGGTGACCCGGAGAAGGCTGCGGGCGAGGATGGGGCCGAAGTCGGTGTCCCGGTGCCCGGGCCAGGCGGCGTGGAAGAGGGCGTTGAGCTCGTCGCCGGTGAGCTCCGCGTCGACCTCGACGACGAGGTCCGTCACGCGGGGCCGCCGGGCGTGACGGTCAGCGACATGGACACCGTACGCACGGCGATCGAGCCGTACGGGGTGCGGAGCCGCAGCCAGGGACCGGAGGCGAAGAGCCCGACCGGGGCCTCGGAGTCCGCGGGCGGCAGGAAGCCGAGCGACTGAGCGGCGTGCACGGCCCGCAGCGGGAGACCGGTGGGCCCGAGGGTCCGGGACCAGATCTCGCGGCCGATCCGGTCGCGCTCGGCCGTGGTGCGCCGCCCCTCGGGCAACTCCTCGTCCCGCGACCGGAATTCGGCGACGGCCGCGGCGACCGCGCCGCGCATCTCGGCGGCGCCGGGCAGCCCGGCGACCGGCTGCCAGCCGGCCCGGGGCGGGAGGACACCGGTCCACGGGGGCCCGGTGACGGAGTCCGGGACGACCGCCTTGCCCGCCGACTCCTCGATGCCTTCGAGGAGTTCACCGGCGGAGACGGTGACGTCGAGGTCGACGGCGTCGACCAGCCGGGCCGTACGGATCGCGAGCACCTCGAAGGTCGCGGGCCTGCCGAAGACGGCCAGCGCCCCGCCGCCGGCCTGGAGGCGGACGGCGGCCGCCCGGTCGTAGTGGACGAGCCGGGTCAGGAAGGCGGCGAGGGCCGCCGCCTCCCTGGCGTCGGCGAAGTGCAGCGGCGCGAGCACGGTCATGCTGCGGACGTCATCCCGTCGTCGACGTACTCCTGGAGGAACGAGCGCTCCTCCGCGGAGATCCTGCGCGGCCGCTGCGCCTCCAGGTCGAAGGGCACGACGACCGTGGACGCCCGTACGTACGTGACCTCGGGGTCCTTGATCTCGTACGCGATCGTCAGCGACGCCGCGCCTATCTTCGTCACCCAGGACTCGATGGTCACCGGCTGGTGCCGGTGGACCAGCGGCCGCACGTAGTCGATCTCGTGCCGGGCCACGACGGACCCGCCGGAGAACGAGGGGGAACCGTCCCCCGGCGCGAGCCGGAACATGAAGTCGATCCGCGCCTCTTCCAGGTACCGCAGGAAGACGACGTTGTTGACGTGCCCGAAGGCGTCCATGTCCGACCAGCGCAGGGGACAGCTGTAGATGTGGCGCACGCTCAGCCTCGGGTCAGCTTCTTGTACGTGGCACGGTGCGGGCGGGCCGCGTCCGGGCCGAGACGCTCGACCTTGTTCTTCTCGTACGACTCGAAGTTGCCCTCGAACCAGAACCACTTCGACTCACCCTCGTACGCGAGGATGTGCGTCGCCACTCGGTCCAGGAACCAGCGGTCGTGGGAGATGACCACGGCCGCGCCCGGGAACTCGAGCAGCGCGTTCTCCAGCGAGGAGAGGGTCTCGACGTCGAGGTCGTTGGTGGGCTCGTCGAGGAGCAGCAGGTTGCCGCCCTGCTTGAGGGTGAGCGCGAGGTTCAGACGGTTGCGCTCACCACCGGAGAGCACACCGGCCGGCTTCTGCTGGTCCGGGCCCTTGAAGCCGAACGCGGAGACGTAGGCGCGGGAGGGCATCTCGACGTGGCCGACGTTGATGTAGTCGAGCTCGTCGGAGACGACGGCCCACAGCGTCTTCTTCGGGTCGATGTTGGCGCGGCTCTGGTCGACGTACGAGATCTTGACGGTCTCGCCGACCTTGACGGTGCCGGAGTCCGGGGTCTCCAGACCCTGGAGCATCTTGAAGAGCGTGGTCTTGCCGGCGCCGTTCGGGCCGATGACGCCGACGATGCCGTTGCGCGGCAGGGTGAAGCTCAGGTCGTCGATGAGGACCTTGTCGCCGAAGGCCTTGGAGAGGTTCTCGACCTCGACGACGATGGAGCCCAGACGCGGGCCCGGCGGGATCTGGATCTCCTCGAAGTCCAGCTTCCGCATCTTGTCGGCCTCGGCCGCCATCTCCTCGTAGCGCGCGAGACGGGCCTTGGACTTGGCCTGACGCCCCTTGGCGTTCGACCGCACCCACTCGAGCTCCTCCTTCAGACGCTTCGCACGCTTGGCGTCCTTCTGGCCCTCGACCTTGAGGCGGGTGGCCTTGGTGTCGAGGTAGGTGGAGTAGTTGCCCTCGTACGGGTGGGCGCGACCGCGGTCGAGCTCGAGGATCCACTCGGCCACGTTGTCGAGGAAGTACCGGTCGTGGGTGACGGCGACGACGGTGCCGGGGTACTTGGCGAGGTGCTGCTCCAGCCACTGCACGGACTCGGCGTCCAGGTGGTTGGTGGGCTCGTCGAGGAGGAGCAGGTCGGGCGCCTCGAGCAGCAGCTTGCAGAGCGCGACGCGGCGCTTCTCGCCACCGGAGAGGTTGGTGACGGGCCAGTCGCCGGGCGGGCAGCCCAGGGCGTCCATGGCCTGCTCGAGCTGCGTGTCGAGGTCCCAGGCGTTGGCGTGGTCCAGGTCCTCCTGGAGCTTGCCCATCTCGTCCATGAGCGCGTCCGAGTAGTCGGTCGCCATGAGCTCCGCGACCTCGTTGAAGCGCTTGAGCTTCCCCATGACCTCGGCGGCGCCGTCCTGCACGTTCTCCAGGACGGTCTTCGACTCGTCGAGCGGCGGCTCCTGGAGGAGCATGCCGACGGTGAAGCCGGGCGACAGGAACGCGTCACCGTTGGACGGCTGCTCGAGGCCCGCCATGATCTTCAGAACGGTGGACTTACCGGCACCGTTCGGGCCGACCACACCGATCTTCGCGCCCGGCAGGAAGCTCAGCGTCACGTCATCGAGGATGACCTTGTCGCCGTGCGCCTTGCGCGCCTTGCGCATCGTGTAGATGTACTCAGCCAAGAGAAACCGTCCGGCAAAGAGTGAGTGGGCAGATACACCCCATCTTGCCTGACCGGAACCCTCCGGCGGAAACCGGTAAGGCGGGAACGGGGCCCGGCGGGCGGGAGCCCGGGGGCCGCGGCGGAGCCGTACCGGGCGGTAGCGGGCGGAAACGGAGCCCGGACGTGCGACGACCCCGGACGCTGACGCGTTCCGGGGTCGTGCGGTGATCACGGGATGATCAGGCTGTGACGCGGATCACTCCACGGGATCGGGTGGCTTCCCGGTGCCGGCGGGGCCGGCACCGGGGGCCGGGGATCAGGCGCCGGCGGTCTTCTTCTTGCGGAGGAAGAACACCGCGCCGCCGCCGATCACGACGAGCGCGGCGGCGATGCCGGCGATCATCGGGGTGGCGTTGGAGCTGCCGGTCTCGGCGAGGTCGCCGCCACCGGTGGTGGTGGAGCCGGTGGTGCCGCCCGTGGTGTCACCGGTCGAGGGAGCGGTGGTCGACGGGGAGGGCTCGGTCGACGGCTCGGTCGAGGGCTCCGTGGTGGGGGTCTCGGACGGCTTCGGGCCGGGGGTGGCCGTCTTGCAGTCCAGGACGCCCTCGAAGGTCTCCTCGAAGCCGTTCGGGCCGGTGATGGTGAACTTGTATGCCTCGTCCTCGGCGAGCGGGACCGTGATGGTCTTCTTCTCACCGGCGGCGACGGTGTACGAGGTGCCCTTCAGGTCGAAGGTCCAGGCCTCGTCGCCCTCGTTGGAGGCGATGATCTCGAGGCCGCCCTTGGCGCAGTCCTTGGCGACCGTGACGGCCGGGACGGCACCCTTCTTCGCCCACGTGGCCGAGGCCTCGGCGGTGACGGTCGACTCGCTGGAGCCGGCCAGGATCAGGGTCTGGGACGGGCCGTCGATGGAGACGAAGGCGCGGCCCAGGGAGACCTTGGTGGAGGCCTCGGCGGTCAGAGCGGCGGTGCCGTCGGCGGTGCCGGCGGGAACGTCGAAGAAGACCTGGTCGCCGTTCTTGGCCTCGGTGACGGGCTTGCCGTCCTTGTCCACGATCTTGACGCCGTCCGGGGTGCCCGGGGCGGTCGCCAGCTTGGCGATCTGGGCGTTGGTGGAGACGGTGATCGGGCCGAGGCGGTCACCGGCCTTGCCCGCGACCGAGGACGGGGAGAGCGAGAGGGAGGCCTTCGGCTCCTCGAGCTTGACCGCGTCCTTCAGGAGCTGCTCGGTGAGCTTCCGGGCGTCGGGGCTCTTCGGCGTCGCCGTCACGTCGTCGGACAGGGTCCAGATGGCGGCCTGGGTGGCCGCGGCGGCCTCGTCCTTGGACAGGTCGACGTCGAGCTTCTTGCCGAGCTCCTCGGCGGAGAGCTTCGGGTAGCCGTTCTCGAGGATCCAGAGGATCTTTCCGGCGTTGTCGTTGTTGTGCAGGGAGGACTCGTCCCAGCCGACTTCCTTGTAGTCGAAGTCGTGCTTGGCCGGCGTCCGGAGGTCGATGCAGTAGGTCTGGAGAGTGCCCCCGCCCTCGACCTGCATCTTGAAGAGGCCGCCCTTGACGCCCCACTTCTCGCCGTTCTTCTCGGCGATCACGACGTCGTCCCGGTCGGTCATGCCGCCGAGCTTGGCCGTCACGCCTCCGGTGCCCGGGGCACCGTCGTCGGCCAGCGCCGGACCGGCGGTCGCTATCGCACCGGCCATGACAAGGCCAGAGACGAGGGCGGCTGCGGCGAGACGCGCGGCGCCTCGTCCACGAACTGAATACATTGCTTTCCCCTCCGGGCGAGTCGCTCCACGAACCATGGACTGGTTTCGCGTGGGGGGAGCGCACGCCAGCAGATCACAGACCCGATGGGCTCACGTGCCACATGAGTACCCGGGAATCCTAGGGATGCGGAACCCCCCGGTGCCCGGCCATACGGTCAGATAACCATTCCGAATCGGAATCGTTATCACGCAGGGCGAGTTGGTCGACAAATCGTCACAACACAAGGTCAGGGCACGGTCACCAACCGCGTCGCGGACTCCGCCGCGGCCTCCTCCGCCGCCACCGCCCAAGGATCCCGCTCCGGCGCCGGACCGAGCGCCGGAGCTCTCTCCACCGCCCCCACCTGCGGTTCCGTCCGAGGCCCGGTCCCCGGCTCGGCTCCAGGACCGGCTCCCGGCCCCTCTCCCGGCCAAGCTCCAGGCTGTGCCTCGGCGCTGAGCGGCCGTGCCGCCCGCCGGAAGGCCGCCGTACCCCGGCTCAGATCGTGGCCCACGGCGAGCGCCGCCACGTCCACGAAGGTCTTGCGCTGCCCGTCCCGCTCGTCCTCACGCACCCTCAGCCTGCCGTGCACCACGAGCGGTTCCCCGACGGACACCGAGGCCGCCAGATTGGCCCCGAGGGAACGCCAGGCCGACACCGTGTAGAAGCTGGTGGGCCCGTCGGACCAGAGCCCCTTCTCACGGTCCCAGCGGCGCGCCGTCACCGCGAAGCGGAACCTGGCGACCCCGCCCGTCGCCGTGTCCCGGTACTCCACCGCCGTCGCCACGTTGCCGACGAGCGTCACGGTCGTGTCGTTCATGGTCCGTTCCCCCAACCTGCGTTCACGCTGCTGTCTCTTCACCGGTCGGACACCATCGTGGGGCTCCGGAGAAGACGCCGCCGGGGGCTGTGGACAGGGGCAGGAATGTGGACAACTCCCCCACCCGAAAGGGGGGTACCGGAGGCCTGGCGTCCGGGAGGCCTCCGGTGAGAGCCTCCAAGCAAGAGGACGCCGCTACCTCCCCCGTACCCCCGTCCGCGTCGCGCCCAGCCGCCCCGTACCGCCGCGGCTTCCGCCGACGATCCGTGCCGACGGACGCGTGCCCACCACGGTCGCGTACTGCTCGCGCACCTCGCGGTAGCGCATCAGCTCCGCCGCCACCGGGTCGAGCACCCGGGCCCGGCCGCAGGCCGCCGCCGCCTCGCGCAGGCGGCGTTCGGCCTCCTGCCCGTACCGTCGCGCGGGCCCCTTGACGGCCCCCTCGCAGGCCCATTCGACGAGCGGTCCGCCGACGATGCCGCCGAGCATGACGAGGACCGGCGGGAGCAGCCCCGGCTCGACGACGCCGACGATCTGGCCCACCAGCCAGAGCGCGCCGAAGATCTGCAGGAGCGTCATCACGGCCTGGGCGAGGACGGCCGCGGGCCACCAGGCGGGGCGGGGCGGCCGGGCCGCCGCGTCGCCGATGGTGACCGTGAGCTCGTCCAGCGCCTCGGGCAGCCCTTCCGCCCCGCGCGCCGCCGCCTCGCGCACGGCCTGCGCCCAGGAGGCCGGGAGACCGCGGGAGGCCTCGTCGGCGACGACCCGTACCGCCTGCTCCACGCGCTGGCGGGCCGTCAGTTCCTCCTCGACCGGCATGGCGAGGTGCCGGTCGGTGGAGCCGTGCTCACGGACCCGCTCGTACCAGCGGTAGAGGCGCAGCCAGGGGGTGCCGCAGGCACGGATGGCGCCGCGGCGCCAGACCCGTTCGGCGGCCTCTCCGGCGGCCTGGGCGCCGACGGCGGCGGCCAGCCGGTCGGTGAACGCGTCGCGGGCACGCTCGTCGAGCCCGGACCTGCCCTCGCCGAGGTACGCGGGACGGAGTCGGGCCGCCGCGGCGTCGACGTCGGCGGCGAGCCGGCGCTCGGGGGCGGTACGTTCCTGGACGAATCCGGCGACCATGTCCCGCAGTTCGGGTACGCCCTCACCGGTCAGGGCGGAGACGGCGAGGACGGTGGCACCGGGTTCGCCGTGCTCGCCGAGCGCGACGCCGTCCTCGTCGAGGAGCCGGCGGAGGTCGTCGAGGACCAGGTCGGCGGCCTCCGTACCGAGCCGGTCGATCTGGTTGAGGACGACGAACGTGACCTCGGCGTGCCCGGCGAGCGGCCGGAGGTAGCGCTCGTGGAGCGCGGCGTCGGCGTACTTCTCGGGGTCGACGACCCAGATGACGGCGTCGACGAGGCCGAGGACACGGTCGACCTGGTCGCGGTGCGCGGTGACCGCCGAGTCGTGGTCGGGGAGGTCGATGAGGACGAGCCCCTGGAGCCCGGCGTCGGCGGCGCCGCCCGCGAGCGGCCGGCGGCGCAGCCGGCTGGGGACGGCGAGCCGGTCGAGCAGCCCGGCGGCGCCCTCGGACCACGAGAGCGCGATGGGCGCGGAGGTGGTGGGGCGGCGGAGTCCGGTCTCGGACACGGGGACCCCGGCGAGGGCGTTGAAGAGCGTGGACTTGCCGCTGCCGGTGGCGCCCGCGATCGCGATCACGGTGTGCCGGGAGGAGAGCCGCTGCCGGGCGGCGGCCTCGTCGAGCACCCGCCCGGCCTCGGCGAGCGCCTCGCTCTCGACCCGCGTACGGGAGAGCCCGACGAGTTCATGGAGGGCGTCGAGGCGGGCGCGGAGGGGCCCGCCGTAACTCCCGCCGAGGGGCGGCAGGGTGTCGGGCTCCTGCGGGTCGTCCGCGCCGGGAGGCACGTCGGCGACGGCGGCGCTCCGCTCGGCGGCGCGGCGCGCGATCAGCCCGTCGTCCCAGCGGCCGGGCTGGTCGCGACCGCGGCCACGGGCGCTGTCGCCGCGGTCGGCGTGGTCGGCGTGGTCGGCGTGGTCGGCGCCGTCTACGCGGTCCGCCCGGTCTACGTGGTCGGCGCGGTCTGGGCGGTCTGCGCGGTCTAGCCAGGTACGGGCACCGGCCCGGGCGTCGGTCGGGGCACCGGCCCACGCGCCGGTCGGGGCACCGCCTTGAGTCCCGGCCTGGGCACCGGCCTGGGCGCCGGTGCGGGCGTCGGTCGGGGCGCCGGCGCGGGCACCGGTCCGGGCGCCGGCATCCCTTGCTCCCCTCTCGGCACGGGCACCGGCGCGCGACTCGTCGTCGTCCACCACGTCACTTCTCCTTCTGCAGTACGGAGAGCGCGGCGATCAGCTCCGCCTGCGGCTCGGGGGTCACGTCGAGCGCTTGGAGGGGCGCGAGGCGCCGGTCGCGTTCGGCGTGCAGGACTCGGTCGACGTACGAGAGGACGAGTTCGCCGCCCTTGTCGCGCAGGCGCAGGGCGGCCTGGGCGCCGAGGAGTTCGGCGAGGCGGTCGCCCGCGGCCCGGGTCCGGCGGCCGCCGAGGAGGGAGGCGGCGAGGAGCGCGGCGACGGTGTCGGCCTCGGGGACGGCCGTACGGGGGGCGGAGGGGCGCTCGACGGTGCGCACCTCCTCCTCGGCGACCTCCTCCAGGACGCGGCGCCAGCGCCGTACCTCCACGCCGATCCGCTCGGCCGTGTCGCGGTCGCCGCCGGTCCGGGCGGGGCCGAGGGCGTCGGCGGCGGGTTCGCGGCGCCAGGCGTCGCGGACGCGTTCCTCGGCGGCGGAGACGGCGCAGTGGAGGAGGGCGGCGAGGGACTCGGCGAGGGCGTCGAGGAGCTCGTCGGCGGTGCTGTCGCGGGGGTAGGCGCGCCAGCGGGTGCGGGCGTCGCCGGCGAGGACGGCGCCGCGGCCGAGCTGTTCGCGCACCCGCTTGGCCTGTTCGCCGTAGGCGGCTTCGACGGCGCCGCCGAGGCGGACGGAGGCGGCGTACTGCGCGGCGACGGCACC
Organism: Streptomyces sp. NPDC056480; assembly: GCF_042795405.1. Taxonomy (NCBI): domain Bacteria; kingdom Bacillati; phylum Actinomycetota; class Actinomycetes; order Kitasatosporales; family Streptomycetaceae; genus Streptomyces; species Streptomyces sp. NPDC056480. The sequence continues at coordinate 44,404 of NZ_JBHTSA010000033.1, forward strand.
GGCCAGTTCGGGGAGGCGGGCGTCGAGGGAGTCGATGACGCCGGTGGCGGTCCGGGCGGCGGCCTGCTGGCGGGCGGCGGGGTCCTCGGCGCGGTGGGCGAGCCAGCCGCGGAGGGCTGCGACGGCGGAGTCGGGGAGGAGGCCGCTGCCGCCGTCGGTGGACTCGGGGAGCTCGGGGATGGTGAAGCGGGGCACGTCGCCGAGACCGGCCTTGTCGAGGAGGGCCTCGTACTGGCGGGAGACCTCGCCGATGACCTGGTGGGGGACACGGTCGAGGACGGTGACGAGGGTGGCGTCGTACTCCTTGGCGGTACGGAGGAGGTGCCAGGGCACGGCGTCGGCGTACCGCGAGGCGGTGGTGACCATCACCCAGATGTCGGCGGCGCAGATCAACTCGGCGGCGAGGAGCCGGTTCTCGACGACGAGGGAGTCGATGTCGGGCGCGTCGAGGAGGGCGAGGCCGCGGGGCATGGAGGCGGCGGTCTCGACGCGGACCGCGTTCTCCTCTGGGGGTGGGGCGTCGTCGGCGTGGTCGTCGTCGGCCTGGGGCAGCCAGACACGGGTGAGCTGCGGGAGGACCCGCATCCCGGCGAACCAGTGGTGGTCCTCGGGGTGGCAGACGAGCACGGGGGTGCGGGTGGTGGGGCGGAGCACACCGGACTCGCTGACGCGCCGCCCGACAAGGGAGTTGACGAGCGTGGACTTGCCCGCCCCGGTGGACCCGCCGACGACGGCGAGCAGCGGGGCGTCGGGATCTTTGAGCCGGGGCACCAGATAGTCGTCGAGCTGAGCGAGCAGCTCGGCCCGGGTCTGCCGGGCGCGTGGTGTGTCGGGAAGGGGAAGAGGAAGGCGCACGGCGGCGACACGGTCGCGCAGGGCGGAGAGTGCGTCGATCAGCTGAGGCCGTTCGTCCAAGGTCACCACATGCGAAGAATGCCCAATTTATGAGTGTTTTTGAAGCCTATTGCGGCCCTGCGCGCCGAAGAGAGGGGTGGTGACCGGAACCTCAGGCATAACGAGTGCACAACACCCGCCCCGAGCGGTGCGAAAAGCGCTGCGCGAATCGCACCTGCCTGCGATTATCGTTCCGCTTCACCGAACCTCCACATCGTGCCACGCAGGTGAAGCAACCGGGCCAAGGCGATCGGAGCCCTATCCTTGTCCCGGCAGGCCACACCCCACCCACAAGGGGCTCCTGGCCACACGGCCACCACCCGGCCCCCGTAGCTCAGTGGATAGAGCAGGTGCCTTCTAAGCACTTGGCCGCAGGTTCGAGTCCTGCCGGGGGCGCTCCGCGTAAGACCCTCCTTCGGGAGGGTCTTTTTGCTGGTCAGAGCAGGTTTCTAGAAAGCGGGGCGGAGCCGGGTACGTCCCCTGACGGGCAGCGGACATACCCGGCTGGCTCCGGCTCATCCCGCATTTCTGCGGGTGGCCTCGGTGAATACGCGGTGGAGTTTTCAGCCCCTCGCCGCAGCGGGGTCGGGCAGCTCCCCCGCTCCCTCGATCCGCTGCTTCAGGTCGTCGAGCTGGCCGTCGATGCACCGGGCGTAGGTGGCGAGGAGAACGGGGACGCTGTTGCCCGCCCACTCGGCCACGGTCGCGGGCGGTACGCCGGCGTTGAGCCAGTTCGTCAGGCAGGTGTGCCGGAGGTCGTACACGCGGCGGCCAAGCGGGGTCCCGAATTCGTACGAGGTGAGCACCTCCTTTCGGGCCCGCCGCCATGCTCGCCGGATCACGGACCCGGCGAGATCTCCGCCCTTCTCCCCCTGCATCAGGAGGTCGCCGGGCTTCAGCCCCTCCTTCTCGATGTGGGCCCGGAGGATCCGCGTCAGGGCGGGACGGCAGGGCACCGTCCGGGTGTCGTCGGCAGCCCGCCCCTTGAGGCCGCGCTGCTCGCGCACCTCCCCCGTGTCCGTCCACTGCCTGCCGACCTCGGGGTGGGCGGTGTGGAGCAGCAGCTCGCCCCACTGGTCGTCAGCTTCCACATCGGGCAGGCGGACGTCACCGACGTCGATCGCCACGACCTCCTCGGGTCGGGCGCCGGCGTAGTACATCGCGGCGAAGAAGGTGTGCAGCCGCGGGCCGCCCCTCGGCCGGGCATAGACCCAGCCCAGGAGCTTGGCGGCCTGCTCCTTGTTCAGCAGGGAGCGCTTGTCGACGGCCGAGGAGGTCTTGGACGCGGCAGCGCCGGCGCCTTTCCCCTTCGGGAGCGGGTTCTCCTTGAGCACCTTCCTCTTGATGGCGTGCTCGATGAGGACGTTCAGGACCCGCTTGGTGCGCCGCGCCGTGCTGGCGGCCACGGGCGTCCCGTCCAACTTCGTCCCGGCGGCGCGCAGCACCGCCTCCACGGTGCTCTCGTCCTCCCAGGCCGCCATCGTGAGCGAGTTCCGCTCCACCCACCGCAGGATCACCGCGACCTCCGGCGGGGCCTGGCCACGCCGCAGGGTGTTGAAGGCGTACTCACGAAGAGCCCGGCGCACGTCGACGCCCTTGAACGCCGTGGGCTGAGATCGGAGCATGGCGATCGTGACAGGCGTGAGCGCCTTCGCCACGTTCCGCCAGTTGTTCGCGGACGTCCGCGCCCAGAGCTGGTCCACGAACTGAATCGCGAAGTCGAACCACGTCACGCCGGCCGCCTGGGAGGCGTGCGAGACCGGGAGCCCGGTGGAGAGACTGAACGCCTCCCCCTTCCGCGCCGCGGACACCAGCCCGGCCCGGAAGGACTCGGCGAGGGCCGCCGTGACGAACGTCTGGCGGTGCTCCCGACCGTTCAACTCCCAGCGCACGGTGTAGGTGGTCTTCCGCTTGCCCACGTTGACGCCGGTCTTCCAGAACTTCACGTTGTACGTCGTGTCCATCAAGCGGCGTCCTCGTGCTCGTTCAGCCAGAGGTCCAGGTCGACCCGGCGCACTCGGAGGGCGCCGTTCGGGAGCTTGATGCAGCGGGGTGCCCGCCGCTTCAGGCGCCAGTCGTAGAAGGTCGAGCTGCTGATGCCGAGCTCCTCGCAGATCTCGGGGACGGTGAGCATCGCGCGGGTCTTGGGCGTGCCAGCCATCTACTGCCCTCCTCAGGGCGAAAAAGTTGGAGTGACATTGCGCTGGGTCGCGACTCATCGCGACTCAAGGAGCTCAGGAAGTCGGGTTGAGGGTGATTCCGGCGTATGTGGACACCTGCCGGCCGTAGGCGTCGCGGGGCCGAGTGCGGTGGAGCTGAGGGACGACGGAGAGCAGGTTGCGGCCGAAGAGCTGCTTGGTCCCGATGGACTTCACGCCGTTGTCCTCGGCCCACTCGCGCCAGGCGGTCCACAGGATGTCCACGGGGATTTCGTGGGTGGGGCCGGTGGTGCAGCGCTCTCGGACGAACGCGGAGGTGGGCGAGGCGGTGTCCTGCATCATCGTGACGGCGTCCTGCGAGGAGGCGGGCTCGGTGATCCGGCCGGTGCGTTCCAGGCGGGCGAGGCCGTCGAGGGCCCAGTTGATGATGCCGGGCATCTCGGCGGCGAGCTTGCCGGTGAGCCCGGTGTCCTCCTTGCCGAGCCAGGAGACGGTCATGCTGAGGACGATGAACCGGCGGGCGATGACGCCGGAGGAGTCGCCGAAGTTCGGCAGCTCGTTGGTCAGCACCATGAGCCGGGTCGGCAGTTTGCCGGTCCACGGGTCGCGGAACTTCCGGTCGATGTCGATGGTGTCCTCGCCGGAGATCGTGAGCAGCCGCTCGACGACCTGGCCGCCGCCATCCTTGCTCGACAGGCGGGCGTCGGAGATGACAGCAAGCGGCTTGCCGACGAGGGTGGAGAGCCCGAAGTTCGTGCCCAGGCCGGCGAGCGTGGGACCGGCGAGGTTCTCCTTGCCGACCAGCTCCTTCAGGATCCGGGCGATGGTTCCCTTCCCGGAGCGCGAGGGGCCTTTCATGAGCAGGATCTTCTGCTGGTCGGTCCGCCCGGACAGGACGTATCCGAACCACTCCTGCAGGGCGGCGATGGGCTCGGGGTCGTCCGGCCAGATGCCCGCCAGGAACGCCTCCCAGGTGGGGGCGGTTGCCTCGGGGTCGTAGTCATAGGGGACGGAGACCAGGTTGAAGAAGCCCGGGTTGTGCGACAGGAGCTCCCTGTCCCTGATCCTCAGCAGCCCATTGCTGCAGGCGACAATCGGGCTGGCGTCATGTTTGCCGCGCTCTCCGTCGATCCAGGCGGGGGCGTCGGTGTCGGTAGGCAGGAAGGTGATGGCGCTCAGCGCGTCGAGAAGGTTGCTGATCTTCGTCTTGGTCGGCGCCCACGCGCGGGCCTCCGGAAGCCCGTTCTTGTCGAGGCCGGCGCAGAACGTCGTGTGCTCCAGGCGCTTGTAGAGCCCGGCGCGCATCTGCTGCTCGTCGTACTCTCGCCAGCAGGTCCCGTTCCACCGCATCCACGACCCGCGCCAGCGGCGCAGCCGCAGGTGTCCGTCCTCGGTGTGCCAGTCGGGCACGATCCGGCGGGCGACAGCGAGCGGGTTGGACGGCGAGGGCAGTTCCTCCGTGCCGGTCACGCGGCTTCCTTCCCCTCAGTCAGCAGCGGGCAGACGGCGCGGTGGCGGGTGTGGTCTGCGATGAGCGCGGCGACCTTCCGCTGCCCGAACGCCGCCAGGTTCCGGCCGCAGGAGCACCAGGACCGCGCGGAGGGCGTCGTGTCCCGTCCCGGGGCGGAGATCCGCAGCAGGGCGACGATCCGGGGCCCGCCGGCAAAGGCGGTCACGCGGTCGCTCCCAAGGCCGTCTGAAGGCCGTTGGAGACCGCGCGGCGGGCGTAGGGCTCGGGGACGCCGACGGACACGGCGGCGTCGATGAGGTCCTCGCCCAGGGCATCGAGCCCGCACGGCCCGGGGCAGGCGGTGTGCTGCTTGGCGAGGAACCGGGCGGCTCCGTACGCGGCCGTCCCAGCACCCTTCTCGGAGCGGGCCCGGACGTGCTCGACACCGCGGGAGAGGCCGGTGCGGACGTAGGTCTCGGTGTGGCGGCAGCCAGTGGCCACGCTCCGGTCCCACCGGGCCAGGGTCAGGGATGAAGAGTCCACCCCCGCGCGGGGCCGGGTGGTCTCTTCCCTCTCGACGAGCGCGAGGACGACCGGCGGCAGCACCGCCATGGTTCCAGCCCCGGGGCCGAGCCAGCGGGCGTAGGACATCAGCGACTTGATGTCGACGCCGGGGCGGACGTGATTGGAGGAAGGCATCGCGCCCTGGTAGATCCAGTGCTCTCCGCGCGTTGTCGTCACGGTGCGGGTCGGGGGCAGGGTGGTGTGGGCCCAGTCGACGGCGTCAGCGTCGTCGAGGTCGACCACGGTGACCCCGGCGCCGCCCGGGTGGTACCCGACGACCCCGGCGTGCGTCCAGGCGGCCGTCCAGGCCGGGGAGGCAATGACGGCAGGGTCGGTGGTGGCGGCGGCCCAGGCGTGGCACGGGCGCGGGCAGCGGCAGGGCCCGGGGGACTTCATGTTGGGCCGTCCGCCGCACGCGTTGTCCGCGCAGGTGCGGCAGTTGCCGAGCGGTCCTTTCCCTGCTCGCAGGGGCAGGACCGGTAGCCCGCCGGCCGCCAGGTGCAGGGCGAGGCTGAGTCGGCCGGTCCGGTCTTCTCTCCGGATCGGAATGGCATGGGTCATGCTGGGTGTCTCCAGTTCTCTCTAACAGTGGGATGGAGGACCGGGGCGGGCCGAGTCTTTGGCGAGAGGCGGCCCGCCCTAGCCATCGCTAGGTGTTGGTGCAGCACGGGGCGTTGTCCCCGTATAGGTCGCGGTGATCCAGGTCATCTCCCTTCGCATCGCTATGGACGGAGTGGGACTCGGATTCGTTACACGCCCCTCGCGCCCGCGTAGGACGGTCTCACCGGTTCCACGGATGTCCCTTTCCGCAGTTCAGAGGCATGTGCTGGTTCTCGCGGCGAGACCCAGCACTCCTAGTACGTTTTTCCGGCGAATCTGTTACACCTGCGATCCCCAGTGGGGCAGATGGGGGCAAGGGGCGGGTGGAGCTGAGCTCGCGCGCCTGCGCGCGTAGGGGGGTCCAGAAAGTCCAGAAACCTTGGCGCCGGAGCGCTGCGCAGCCACGCGCTTTGGCGAGACAGCCGCCCTCGGCGTAGCTACGGGTGGGTGTGGCGGGCGCGGGTGCCGAGGAGGCTGTAGCGCAGGGCGGATTCGGCGAGGGTGGCGTAGGCGTAGGCGGCGTCCGGAATGCCTCGGGCCTCGGCGTGCGCCTGGTGCATCTCGTTCGCCTCGTGGTCGGCGAGATAGTCCTCGTCGTCGAGGGCGGAGGCGTACTCGCCGGCGGAGTCGCACTCCCACCACCGCTGTCGGGCCTTCTCGAACTTGGCGTTGTCGCACCAGCGGTCCAGGCCTTCGATCGCGGGCGGGACAGGGGCGAGCTCGCCTGGCACGGTCAGATGCCCCTCGGCGCTGAGGCCGAGCTCTACGCGGGGAGGTTCCTGGCCGTCGAGGACGCGAAGGATGGCCCAGGCGGTGCCGTAGGCGTAGCTGAGGGCGGCCTGGTTGTAGAGGTTTTCCATCCGGTGCTCGCAGTTGCGCAGTGCGTCGGCGATGCGGACCACGGCCTGGTCGTGCGGGCGGGAGGCGGAGTAGCGGCCGGTGAGGGTGACCTCGCCGTCGAGGAGCCGGATGCGGTCGAGGTTGTAGTGCGCGCTGGCGGCCTGGGCGGCCTGGTAGGCGGTGCGGGTCTCGCGGGCGGCGGCGCCGAGGGCGAAGATGCTGTCGGTGAGGGAATCGAACCAGGGCAGGGTCTTGCGGGTCATGCGGTGGCTCCTCAGAGGTTGGAGAGGGCGTCGATGACGCTGTCGGTGAGCTGGTTGATGGGGGTGGCGGCACCGGTGGAGGCAAGGAAGAAGCCGAATCCGGTGGCGATGAACGCGGGCCCGTAGGTGAGGCTTCCGGAGCGCAGGAGGAAGTAGAGGACGAGCCCGAAGAGGGCGACGAGCGAGATGGTTATGGCCATGCCGAAACTCCCTTGATCACAAGGTGGGGTGGCTGGGTAGGGTGCGGGTACCTCGGGTGCTGACAAGCTCGGGGACATGGCCGACGGCGCGTCCGCCTAGCTCCTGCAAAGAGCGGGGTACGTCTCATGACGGGCGCCGTCGGCCGCTTCATGCCCAGGGGCAGCGGGTGCCGGCGCGATGGATCGCGCGGCTGTGGTGGATCAGGCACCGTCCGACGGGCCGACCGGGGCGACTGAGAAACGCACTGGTCGAACGGCTTTGTCCAGAGCAGGATGCAGCTATGCGTTACCCCAACGAGGACCCTGAGCTGTTCGCTCTCGTGCACCGCTACGTCGCACCCAACCGGCGCTACCTCAAACTCGGTGGCCGCATCCGGCGCATGAGTGATCCTGAACGCACCGAGTTCGTACGGGCACTGGGCGAAGACGCCGGCGCTATCGCTCCCGACGAGCTGGCCATCCTGCTCGAAGGTGGCTGGCGCGAGCGCAGGACCGCTGCCTGGCTCATCGCCGTGGCCCGCAGAACTGAATTCCGCGAACGCCTCGGCGAACTGCTGCTTGCCAGCGAGGTCGGCTTCGCAGGCTCGGACTACTGCGTGACCTTGGCCAGCTTCGGCACTCCTGCCGACGCGGACCTGCTGGCCGCCTACCTCGACCGCTACCTGCGGCGCCCGGACCTCTACTACGACCAGCCAGCCGCCATGGGCGCGCTCCTCCACCTCGATGCCAAACTCCGTGCCGATCAAGCGGCCCGGTTCCTGTCCCCAGACGGCCTTTGGCATCAGTGGATCGACGGGCCACCCCGCAAGGAGCACCACGGCACAGCAGAGAGCTATCGCGAAGGCATCAGCTGGGCCTGCACCTTCGCCGATGAGAGCGCCGAGCATCTCCCGGCAACGAACCGCTGACGTCGCCCTCCGGTCACGAGCGGACCTCCTGGCGGGCGTGGGTGGCGGCGGTGCGGACGAGGGTGAGGGCTTCCTCGCGGGTGCGGCCGATGGCGTCGTTCCAGCGGTGGTAGGGCTCGGTGATCCCGCGTGCGGCGAGGACGGCCTGCAGGCGGTGGCCGGCGGCCAGGGCGGTGTGCTCGTCGCCGTAGCCGAGGCGGAACAGGACGGCCTGGGCGCCGAGGATGCAGCGGCGGCCGGAGGCGGAGCGGAGTGCGCCGCGGTGCCAGCCGTAGCGCTCGATGACCAGCGCGGTGAGCTCCAGGTGCTCGGCGACGCTGATGTGGCGGCCACCGCCGTGGAGTTGGCGCAGGAGCGGGAAGTTGAGCACCCAGTCGGGCAGGAGGCGCAGTGCGCAGGCCGGGGCGGTGAGGGCCGGCGCGGCCGGTGCCGTGGGGGCGGCGCCGAGGGCTTCGGTGAGGAGTTCGGCGGTGGTCTTGGTGACGAGCGGGTGGGCGGTGGTGCGGACGCGGGCGGTGAGGTACTGCTCGATCTCGCGGACCAGGAGCGCGGCCTCGTCGGCGAGTTCGGGGGCGAGGAGGGCGGGGGCGGTGAGGGTCTGGGCGGTCACGGTGCCTGACTCCTTATGTACCGGTTTGGGCTAGGACGGAGCCCGGATGGCTCCGCGTTGTCGCAGGTCAGAGAGTTGGGTGACTCGGACGGATCCGGGCCCGACCCGGACGCGGCTGTCCGGGTCGGGTGCTCCGGCGTCCGGGATGGAGTTCGGTCCGCCCGGGGCATTGCGGGTCAATCCGGGCGTCTGTCCGGGTTGCGTCCGGGGTGGAATCAGGCGGTAAGTCCGAATCGGGTGGTGGCGGCGGTCTCGACGCGGGCCAGCGGGTAGCCGGTCACGCGCGACCCCTTGGGGCCCCACGGGCGCTTGGTCTTCTCCTCGTCCGTGCGCTGGACGAGGGCGGCGAGCTTCTCGGCGGTGACCTCGACGCACTGCAGCTTGAGGTAGTCGAGGATCACCTGTCCCGGGAGCCAGTGGACGGAGATCTCTGCCTCGGCCTGCTCCCGGTCCATGCCGCCGTTGACGGCCCGCTGCCGGGCGGCGATGTCCTCGACGAAGAAGCAGGAGAGGACCCGGGACAGGATCTCGGCGTCCTTGTCGCCCTCCTCGGCGAGCGTGTTGAGCTGGTCGATGAGCCGGAGTGGAGCCTTGGGCAGCGTCCCGGCCGCGCGGCGCCATTCGGTGGCCCGCTCGATCAGGGCGTTGACCTGCTCGTCGGTGTAGTAGTCGGCGCGGACCATCTGGGGGTTGGTGCCCTCGGCCCACAGCAGGCCGGCGCCCCGCATCTCGGACTGGATCGTCCGCGCGGAGTAGCCGGACGCGGCGGCGCCCTTGCCCAGGATCGTGTCGGACGCTTCCGGGGTGGTGCAGCGCAGTGCCCATCGGATGGAGAGCAGGTCGCGGAGGCTGGTGTCGACGACGTCGGATCCGGGTTTCTGGGTGGCGCAGAAGGTGATGATCCCGGCCGCCCGCCCGCGGCTCACGAGGTTGCGGAGCTTCTTGGTGATCTTCTTTCCGAAGTCGTCGTCGGTCGTGTAGAGCATGAGCTCGTCGACCCACAGGAGCTTCTGCCGCAGCTCGGGGTGCTTGTTGGCGAGCTCCTCGGTGACCTTGCGCTTGCCGAGCTTCTTCAGCAGCGCGTAGCGGGCCTTCATGTCCCGCAGCTCGTCGTCGAGCATCTTGTCGAAGGCCTCGGGGTCGGCGTCTCCTTCATACGCCTCGCAGAGGGACTCGAAGGGCTCCAAGTCGCCGCCGCCCTTGCCGTCGGCCAGGTGCAGGATGACGCGCGGGTCGAGCGCGGCCGCGAGCAGGATCGTGTTGCCCGAGGCGGACTTACCCGCGCCGGGCTCGCCGCCGATCAGGCCGGAGCGCTCCACGACGGAGATGGACTGGTGGATCCCGCGCACGTCGGGGCCAATCGAGATCCGGCCCCAGAAGTTCGCCGGCGACTCCAGCGCGAGGAGCGGCCCGGGGGCGGCCTTGTCGGTGAACGGCAGGTCGCGGGACACGTAGAGCTCGACGCGGCCGGACCGGCCCTTCTTCATGACCGAGACCTGTGCCTCCTCCACGCCGAACGCGGCGGCCAGTTCGTCGGTGGCGCGGATCGCGCGCTTGGCCGGCACACCGGGCGGGAGGTCGAGGATGGCGGTCCAGGCGCCGCGGGTGTCGAGCATCGGCATCTGCACCACCCGCAGCGTCTCCTCGGAGCCGATGACCTTCGCGGCCCGGAAGGCCTGGTCGAGCATCGGGGCGGTCATCCGGTCGCCGTCGCCGAGCGAGCGCCACTCGGTGGTCCAGTCGGCGTCCTCGTCGTACGGCTTGCGGCCGACGAACGCGCCCCCGGCGAAGGTGGACAGGAGGCTGGCGGCGAGGCCGAGGCCGCCGCCCATGACGTAGCCGGTGCCGATGGCGGTGAGCGGCGGGCCGTAGGCGACGCCCGCGCGGAGGTTGCGGGCGCGGTTGCGGTCCTTCTTCGCCTTCTTGTGCAGCGCGACGGCCTCCTCGGCGGCCTTCGTCGCCTTCTCCGCGGCCAGCATCGCCAGCCCCTTCTTCGTCCCGAGGATGCGGGGGGGTGAAGCGGGCGTTGCGGGCGGCGAGGCGGGCCTCGCGAGTCAGGACGTGTGCGGTGTGGGCGGCGGACTGGACGCGGACGCCCTCGAATCCGACGACCCACTCGTGGGCGCGGCGGGTGCCGCGGCCGAACTGGCGGACGTGGCCGTGCTGGGTGGGCTGGCGCCGGACCCAGCGGCGGAAGCCGCGGCGGCGGGCGCGGTAGAAGACTCCGGCCCAGGCGGCCCAGCCCTCGGCCGAGCACATCCACGCGGGGATCAGCGGGGTGTCGCCGTCGAAGTCGTCCAGGTCGACCTTCTCCACCTTCCCGGCCGAGGCCGGGGCGGGGGCGGTGGTCTCCTCGAGGATGACGCGGGCGGTGTCGAGGACCACGGTCCGCTCGTCCGGGCCGGTGACGGTCGGTGCCACGGTCGGCATCGGCGGTGCGGTGGCGCTCGGGTGGCCGTCGTCGGGCAGGTCCGACCACTCCGACCACACGGAACCCGTCCGGGCCTGGGTGGTGGGGTGGAGGAAGGTGACGGTCGCGATCGGCTGCTCGTCGGTCGGGGTGGAGGGGGCGTGGTTTTCGGGCGAGTGCTCGGTCATGCTTGCGGTGCCTCCTGGTGAGGTAGCGGGGCCCGGCCGGTGCTGCCAGGCGAGGGCCGGGCCCCGCGTACGAAGGTGGTCAGGCGCCGAGGTGGGGGCCCGTGACGTGGCGGGCGCCGGCGGCGTCGATGAGCCAGACCTCGGGGGTGGACTCGAAGCGGACGCGGTAGCCGCGGGTCGTGGTCCGCTCGATCTCGCGGCGCTGGCGCAGGGCGCGGGTGACGGCGTCCTGGGGCGAGCGGACGCCCTCGATAAGGACGGTGCGGATGCCGGACGGGGCGACCGGCCAGGTGACCGTGTGCGCGGGCACCGCACGGGTGGTGTTCGGGTCGGCCTGGTCGGCGGCGGCGACGTTCTCGGTGACGAACGTGGGGTCGAGCTGCTTGCGGCTGAACAGACCCATGACGGGGTCCTCCCTCGGGTTCGGTGGGGTGGTTCAGGCGACGTGCAGGCGGCGCTGTTCAATGACGCGGTCACGGAGCTTGAGGGCGTCCTCGCGGCGGATCTGGAGCTTCTTCGCCAGGCCGGTCGCGGAGATCTGCTTGCCCTCGGCGACGAGCTCGGCGGCCGCGCTCAGGGCGTCCGGCAGGAGCGCTTCCAGCTCCTCGCCGGACCGTCCCCGCGGCCCGGTCTCGCGAGGCTTCTCGGCGGGTGGTTCAGGAGGGTTCGACCCAATTCCCGCTTGGGATCCGGGCATCTGGGTCAGCTCGGCGAACGGGTTGAGCCGGGCGGCCTTGAAGCCGGTCTCCAACAGCTCCTCGCGCACGTTGTCGCCGAGCTCGAACGCCGCGCCGAGAGACAGCACGGCGGTGGTCGCGGTGGCATACAGCTCGGCCGACAGGCCCGGCTCGGCACCGGTGTGGATCCGCCACGCGGCGGCGAACGCCGACTCGTCGTCCAGCACCCCGAACGGCAGCGCGGCCTGAAGCTTCACCGCCTGCTCGACGATCTGCGGGTGGTGCTTGCGCCGGGCGGAGACGTGCGCGCGGCGGGCCTTCTCCGCCTGCTTCTCGGTCTTGGTCTTGCCGTGGGAGCCGTGGGTCTTCAGGTCCCAGATGTAGATCGCGAACAGCGAGCTGGCGCCGAGGACGAACGCGACCCAGGGGTGGTCGGCGTAGGCCTCCAGGCCGTGCCAGAAGTTCACCGCGGCCGCCACGGCGGCCACGGCCCAGGTGCCGATCCGGTACTTCCTGGGTTCGCGGCCGGCGTCCTCGGCCTGCTTGCCCATGAACGTGATGGCCCAGGCGCCGCCCTCCAGCATCGCGGCGAGCAGGCCGGCCATCGGCGCCGCCACGCTCGCGCCGGTCAAGGCGCCGATCTGGGAGAGGAGCGCGGGCACGATCGAGGCGACCATCACGAACGCCACGAACAGCGTCGCCGGGTTCGCCTTCAGCCAGCGCATCGCCTTGGCGCGCTTGGCGGCCGAGGCCGCCTTCTTCGCCTGCTGCTTGGCCTGCTTCGCCTTCTTGTCGGCCTGCTCCTGGCGGTGCCTGGCGTCGGCGTCCTTCCGGTTCTCCTCGGCCTGGAGCCGCTTGCCCTCCAGCTGGGCGTCGAGCTCCAGGCGGCGGTCCTCGCGGTCCTGTTCGGCGCGGAGCTGCTGGTCGCGCCGCTTCTCTTCGCGGTAGGTGCTCATCGGGTACCTCCGGCGGGCGTCGTCGTGATCCCGTACAAGACGTCGGCGAGCTCCTTGCGGAGCTTCGGAGAGACCCGAGCGAGCCGGAACCGGCGGGCGAAGGCCTCGTCGAGTCCGGCGACCGCGCGGGCGATCGTCTCCGTGATCAGGCTGATCAGAGCCACCGTCCCGGCCAGCAGGCCGAGCGAGAGTTCCAGGACGGTCAGCGCGAACAGCAGGATCTGGGCGAGCGTCTTCACCACTCCTCACCCGCCTCGGCGAACCCCTCGCACTCGTCGGCGCGGAACAGCAGGCGGTCGACGCCGATCACGCCGAACGAGGCGATGGCCCCGACGAGGCTGACGTCCTGGACGCCGATGACCAGGCCCCAGACCTCGGCACCGAAGCACAGGGCCAGCAGGAGCCAGTAGGCGATGGTGTTCACGCGGCACCCCGCTCGAAGCCGAGGGCGGAGCGGCGGGGGAAGGACAGGACCCGGGCGCCCAGCAGGCTGCGGTAGTGCGCGAGGTCCTCGGCGTCGACGTCGGTGGCGGCCTCGGTCTCCAGGACGGCGACGATGTCACGCAACGCGTCCTGGCCGGCCGCCGAGTCGAACTCCAGCGCCTCGCCGGGGTCGGCGTCGTAGCCGAGCGCGGCCTCGATCAGCTCGGTCTGCGTAACGATCCGCTGACCAGCAACGATCACGTTCATGGGTCGTACTTCCTTTCGCGGGTTGGGACGGCCCGAACCGACCCCCCGGTGTCCAACCACCGGGGGGTCTCGCCGTTGAAACCAGGGATCTCCGGCTCCCTGCCACCCCGTCCGTTCGGCACCCCTGTGGGTGCCGGGCGGGCGGAGGAGGCAACCGGCCGCAGCCGAGCGGCCGCGGTGGTCAGGTGACGCGGTGGGCGTGGCCGTCGCGCTGGTCCAGCACGATCGGCGCCCAGAGTCTTCGCCGGAACACATCGACCTCCCGGGCAGTGGGGCGGGACGTGCTGCTCAGACCTCCGATACACGTGGTGCCCCTCGCCCCGAGGAGGTCTGGATCTCGGGGGTGATCAGGGCAGATGCCACGCGGGTCTTAGAGCCGATGGCGTGTCCCCCTATGGGGTGTGGGGCCCGGTTGTGACGCGGGCCCGGTCTCGGTCGGCTGGTCTCCACTCACCACCGGCCGGAGCTGTCACGGCCGTCGTGCTGCGGTGGATCACACTGTTGAGTTGTCCGCCGGAGATCCAGACAGCACAAGGAAGCCCCTAGATCCTCACTGTCCTAGGACTGCGAGCGGCACAGCACGACAATGACTCACAGTCCTGGGACTGTCAACAGTCCCAGGACTGTGTTTGACTTGGCCTCATAGAGAGGAGTTCGCGTGACACCGAAATGGCGGGAACTGGCGGACAAGCTGGCTGGGCGCATCAAGAGCGGCGAGTACGCCCCTGGTCAGCAGCTTCCGCACATTCGCGATCTGGTTGAGGCCGGTGAGGGGTCAAAGTCCACGGTCCACGCGGCATACAAGGCTCTGGAGGCCGAAGGGCTGGTGACTTCGTCCCGAGGGCACGGCACGGTCGTACGCGAACAGGCACCACTGAAGCGCCTCGGCATCGCGCGATACGACAAGGCGAAGTGGCGCGACGGTGATGAAGTTGCCTTCATCGCGGACCGAGTAGCGTCCGGACGGGCGTACAAGCGCGGCGACCAGACGCAAAATGTCAGTCGAGTGCCGGCTCCCGCGATCGTCGCTGCGGCCCACGGTCTTCCGGAGGGCTCGGAGGTGTACGCGCGAGCACGGCTGGTGAAGGAAGGCGACCAGCCGACGCACACCCTCACGAGCTACTACCGACCGGAGCACGTGGAGGGCACGCGCATCGTGGACCCCACCCCCGGCCCTGCGGGCAAGGGCGGCGGCTTCCGGGTCCTCTACGACGCCGGGTACGAGATCGACCACATGCGGGAAGAGCTCCGATCCCGCGTCGCAACGCCGGACGAGGCCACGCTCCTCCAGCTCGCCCCCGGCGAGTGGGTGGTCGAGCTGCACCGCACGACTTTCACGGCCGATGAAATGGTGGTCGAGTTCGCAATCGGAGTGCACGCGGCAACGCGGTTCTCCTGGTCGTACGATTTCAAGGTCCCGGACTCAGCCCAGGAGGCGACCCCGTGATTTCCGAAGAGACGTGGGCCGACGCTCAAGTCCTCTGGAACTTCCAGAAGATGAACCACGAGCTGAGGCCCTGCTCAGTCGGAATCGGCCTCGGCAGCCACGATCTGGGCGTAGCCGACGTGACGGCCGACCTATACCACCGCGGCATGTTCCCCCTCATCGTCTTCAGTGGCGCCACGAGCCGCACGACAGCCGCCCGGATGCCCCGCGGGGAGGCAGAGCACTACAGGGACCGCGCACTGGAGCTGAGGGTGCCGGCTTCCGCGATTCTCATCGAACCGAACGCGCGGAACACCGGAGAAAACATCCGATTCTCGCGGGACCTACTCGCGGGTCGCGGCATCGAGGTCTCCTCCGCGCTCCTCGTCAGCAAACCGTACGAGGAGCGCCGGGCCTACGCGACAGCCCGCAAGCTCTGGCAGGGGATGGACATCGTGAGCGCGTCCGCTCCGATACCCCTCGCGGATTACATCGACCTAATCGGGGATCCCGGGCTCGTCCTGGACATGCTTGTAGGGACCCAGCAACGCCTGCTGATCTACCCAGATCAGGGCTTTATGATCCAACAGAAAACCCCGGCCTCCGTAGCAGCTGCCTACGAGCGCCTGCGAACCCAAGGCTTCACAAGTCGTCTCGTCTAACGCCCTGTTTGAGACGGGCTGCGTCTACGTGAACCAACCACCTGCTTCGAAGTAGCGTGCGGTCATTCCCTACCTCGCCAAAGCGACTGCCTCGGCTCACCGCGCGCAGCGCGACCCCTGGCCAGGCCGACGCTCCTGTGCCCGCCCGCTCCAGTCGGGCCGGCGTTAGATTTATTAGCTGACCGCAGAAAGTCGCTTGTAGCCGCCTTCCAGGAATGCATCGGATTGGGCAAGTGCACGAAAAAGAACAGCCTTCCAATGATTGACATTGACAGCCCCCGGGGCTGACGCAAGCGACTCAAGAAGAGACTTCAAGCCCTCCTTCCCCAAAGCTTCACCCACCATCGCATAGGTATCCACCTGATCGGCAATCTCCGCGATTGCTTCGGCTTTATAGTATTCCAGCAAATCAAGAACGGTAAATTGCTTTACGATGCGCGCATAGATGACAGAACTGAGGAATTCCGGCTTCTCGATGCGGTACCTCACCGATACACCCAACCCCACGGCGATATCTGCTTTCAATATCTCCACCTCAGGAAAAGAGTCCAGGAAAGCGTGGAACAAAAGTATTCCGCCAGCCGTATCACACTCGTCACCCTTCAGTCGGTTACACCTCTCGCATACTGGAACTAGATTGACGGCCAGGACTGCGTACTCCGGAAATTTCGCTTTAGGCAAGAAATGATCAAGCGTGGCTACTTTCGCGCGCACACAGAAGGGGCACCTATAATTCGAAGAAGAAGACAGGCCGAAAAGGTGGCTTCTCAATTCCCACAAAGGGCGACCGACATCCAGAAGGTCATACGAACCTTTCAATGCGGCGGATAGATCCTTATTTCCTGCGGCTATTGAACACTTCCCGGTCACATTCTCGACTACTTCACGATAAGCGGCATAAGATCCGAGCACTTCCGCGCGTGCAGCGGTGAGGAGTTCAACGTTTGCTGCACTGCGCCGCGTGATTGCGACCTCAAGGTCTGCCGCTATATCCCTACTGGGGGCAGGCATTCTTATCAATTACTGCCCCTTCCCTGGAAAAGGCTGATCAGATAGGACAAGGCTTGCGCGCTCATGGCTCCGTCGAATATTTCCATGACCTGGCCTAGAGAGTGGCGTTCACTCAACTCTCGCAAAACATCGTGGTAGTCCGTTGAACTGCTATCTAGACTGAAAGCGTGCCGCGTCAGAGCACCCACACTCTCTCCAAACGTTTCAATCTCTGGGCTCGAAACCTGGGTAAAATTACCGAATCGATTCAATACCTTGACGTATCGTCGCGGGATTTCCTGTAGCACCACTGGAGAGTGCGTTGCAATCACAGCGTAAGAACTATAGGAGGACAGCAGCTTATTAATGCTCTTCAACAAAGCAGCCAGTAGCGGAGGGTGGAGATGCGTCTCAGGCTCGTCAATGAGAACTAGAGATCCTGGCTCAAGATGCGCCGCCAATTGCACCACTATATTGAGTACCATTTTATGTCCGGTGCTCAATCCAGCCGACATCCGGTAGCGGAGGTCCTCGAGTGTCGAATTTCCAGACAAGCTAACTCGCGTAAAGGAAGGCTCTCGAAGCAAAGGAGCAAGCGCTTCAACAAATCGCTGGCTCCTGTTGTCAGAGGATGCCAGGACCATTGCACTCGACAGCTCTGCTTGGATCTCATCAGCGCTTTTCAGGTTTCGAGGAGAGACCGCCTTTTCTCCTCGATTTCTCTCATATTTACGAAGGCCGCAGTAAACGTAGCCGAACACCTCGCCGCTTGCCGCAAGTCGACTCTCCTCATCAGCATTTTCGCCAGGAAGGTCAAAGGTATCGAAAGCGCTGTAAGAGATAGCAATTACCGATGAAAAGCGTGGAGCAAGGGGAAATTCGGGGAACTTACCGAACTGCTCCACGAAGCTCGCCCTTCTCCGCTTACGCAGATCGGCGTGTGCAACATTGGCTAGATTCGCGAGCAGTTGCGTTTTACCGGTGCCGTTATATCCAATAACCACGTTCATTCTGCCTGGAAGCGGTTGGCGATCTTCAAACTGGAAACCTATACTGAACTTCTCGCCACCGACGCTGGTTTCGAAGTTGAATTTGAGTGCGTCATTACGTTGGACAGATTTCGAGTCATCGAGCAGGGAGATAGCCCCATCCAATGCAAGTTGAGCAATCCCAGACCTGAGCAGGGACGTCCTGAATCCCGGCTCCTCCTGAAAAGAGAGGTGGATACTTTGGTTCCATGCTACGTCTCGCAGCCCACCCAGAATTCCATCAACATATTGCGGAAGATGATCATGAATAAGTTCGTAGTAGGAATACGCTTGCCCGAGTGAGCAGAAATCGTCGCCCAAGTCGGTGAAATGGTCCGGAACTTCTGTCGGCCCTTCTTCCTGCCCACGCTTGAGGATCTTCACAGCACCCAGATCCTGGCTGTTTTGAGGAGAGCTAAAGAGCTGGGCATCAAACATCGTTTTGAATCCGAAGTCGTCCCAGCGGTCGCGCTCAAGGACAACGTACGGGTACTCGCCCACCAGAGGGAACTGAGAGCCGCGCTCTATCACATAGAATTTCATTGTTCTCCTGCTTCTCGGGCAACGCTATCTAAGCGTAACGAAGGTGTCGACAGCTCACCACATAGAGCCTCAGAGTAAATACCTCCCTGTAGCAAATGTGCTTCTCGGGCCTCGATGCGGCGCAAGGTTGATGTGTCAGGGATGCGGAGCACTGAGCGAGGGAAGTGTGCCAGGCGGGGCAAGCGTGTCTAGCGCAGGAGGGGCCTTGCCGAAGGATCGTGCAGCTGGGGAGCACGAGGAACGAATCGTCTGGACCGAGGACATGGGTGGCTTCAACTTCGACGGCAGTCTGTAACGGGTGCATTCGGGTGGTCACGCTCCCCCTCAACGGCTGGAGTCGCGGTCGGTGGTGAGCGTGAACGAGAGCCCGCCGGCGGGGCCAGGCGAACCTAGGGAGCAGCGAGAGGGTCCCCGCTAAGCCTGGAGCCTGGCTATGCCCTTCGAACTGCAGCGACCAGAGACTCGGCCCCGAGGGAGGCCAAGAGGCGGCCTACTTCGACTTCTTTCGATTCATCCAGCCAGTGACAGCCAACGTGAGCAGGGTGGCCAAGGCCTCGGCCGGCAAGTCGGGCTGAGGAAGGATCGCCGTCTTGAGCTGAGGACGGGCCGACGTCCCGGCGGAGGGTTGCCTCGGCAACCGATTGGGGGGAAACCGCGCCTCCAGCTCTTGCCTCCAATTTGTCCATGTGTTGGGAACCCGGCTGACCTCCTCAGCAGTGAGGGCCTGGGGAGGCTGGCTGTGCAGGATCGACATGCGTGCGCCGTTCTCGTCCTGCGTCACGAGTACGCGGGTCTCCAGGACATTCGCCGCAGGGGTGAGCTTCGGTACGGTCAGCATCATCAAGCCGGAGGCAAGCCACCGAACCGTGGCCGTGTACCAGTCCTGTCCGCCAATGCTGTGGGCAGTCATGTCCGAGACGCAGTCGAAGGTGAGCGTCGGTGGGTCGAACCACCCCGACGCAAAGTGAACTTCCCCCGCGCTCTCGCCGTCCCCAAGCGGGGTGTAAAGAAGACTAGGGTTCGACCATCCTGAGTCGTCATTGGGGTCGTACACCGGCAGGTAGTCGGACAGCGCGTCAGTGACTAGTTCGATCCACTCCTCGCGTGCCAGGAGCGCAGGGAGCAAGCCCTCGTCCAGCTCTGCCGGCTTCGCGAAGCGCTCCACGACGTCGTCCAGGGAAGTAAGGTGAAAGAACCGATCCTCGATACCCGCGAGGTCCGTCTTCATCGGCTCCTCGTACTGCGTACCGTCGCCGAAGTCCTTCGTGTTCGCGCTGACGAAGTAGACCATCTCGTCCTCGTGATCGCGTGCGTACTCGACGGCCGTCAGCCAGATCGCGGCATCACGGGAACCAGTCTTGTCGCCCTTCCCAAGCCGCTTGCACGGCAGCAGAACGTTGGACTCCCGGAAAAGCGCGGTCCGCAGTACCTCCACGCTCGGCTCGATAACCTTTACCATGCGCCGGTACACGTCCCGCCAGTGCTCTCGGTGCCGCTCCTTGTCGGCCTGGCCGAGGCTAGGCACCCCACCCCACGGAACGTGCCGCTGCAGCTGGGCAACCGCCGAAGCCGCCGACTCGTGCGCCGCGACGTACTCCAGAGTCCGCTGCGAGACCAGCTCCTCCAAGGCCACCGACGGGACAGCGACGTGGATATCGGCCGCCGCGAGTGCCCGGAGGAGGTCGGCGGTGCTGTTTTCCAGCGTCACGCCCCAAAGGATGTTGGTGTCCAGAATGATCAAGGGTGGTGGCTCCGTCCCCTCCGGTCCGACTCGTACGGACACACCCTCTCAAGATCAGAACCTCGGGCGCAGCAGGATTCGACATCAACGAGGTCAGCGCTCCTCGCGGCGCGCAGGTCAACACTCCTCGGCCGGAATCAAGAGGCCACCGCCGCGCGCGGTGGCCTCTTCTGCGTTGCGGGCTGAGTCGCGATCTGAGACGCGATGAGTCACGATGCTCGCCCTCAGGGCACCCCCTCTGACCTGCACTGAGACGCACTGAGTCGCGATGAGTCACGGTAAATCAGAAACTAGATGGAACATGCTGCACCAGCAGCCGGAATCGAGCCTTCCGGTGAATGCGCGGGGAAGACTCCAAGGGAGCACTCGGGAGAGCATCGAAGTCCCTGGTCAGCGACCTGGGCGCGCCCGTGCGGCCAAGTCCCTTCTAAGCACTTGGCCGCAGGTTCGAGTCCTGCCGGGGGCGCTCCGCGATCGACCCTCCTTCGGGAGGGTCTTTTTGCTGGTCGGGGGTGGTCTTCGGCCGAGAACGGGGGCTCCGCAGAGAGGGCTTCGGGTGGCTTGACTTGTCCGGCCGAAACCGGTCAGAGGCGGCAGCCGTCCGACCCGGGAACTGCCACCGAAGCTCGGGAGCGGCCCCTCGGCAAGTTGAGGGGACAAATCGGCATTCAGGTTGAAGCCGCGATCGTGTCCGGATCATCCTTGCTGCCATGCCCTTCACCGCCGCGCTCGACGTCTCGCACCTGCCCGACTACGCGAACGACTGGGCTCTGGTCGACGTCGAGACGTCCGGCCTGATGGCCCGACGTGACCGGATCCTCTCGATCGCGGTGCTGACCTTCGGGCCGGACGGGATCCAGACCGGCGAGTACTCCACCCTGCTGAACCCGGGCTGCGACCCCGGTCCCGTGCACATCCACGGCCTGACCGCGGAACAGCTGAGCGGCGCCCCGACCTTCGAGCAGGTGGCCGGACGGATCGGCGCGCTCCTGCAGGACCGCGTCATGGTGGCCCACAACGCACAGTTCGACTACGACTTCCTGGCCCATGAGTTCGCGCGCGCCCGGCTCTATCTCCCCGTCACCCAGCGCCTGTGCACCCTTGCCCTGAACCGACGCGTGGAACCGCCCACCGCCGACCTCAGCCTGGCGTCACTGGCCGCTCACTACGGCGTCCCACAGACCAGCGCTCATGACGCGCTGGACGATACGCGCGTCCTCGCGGGGATCTTCCGCTCCTCCCTCTCCGAGGCCGCGCGACTGGACGTCCCGCTACCGCTGGTGCCCTGCCCACCCCGACAGGATCCACAGTTCGCGCCGAATCCGCCGAAGGCCCCGTGCGCCTACCGGAACCCGGGCCGCCCGGCGCCCGGTGGTCCGCTCATCCAAGGCATGAAGATCGCCATCACCGGTGAGACCGCGACCTCCCGGGCCGAGCTGGTGGCCCGAGCCGTCACCGCCGGCCTGAACATCATGTCGTCGGTCAGCCGGCACACCAGTGCTCTCGTCACCAACGACGCGGCTTCGGGCTCGGCGAAGGCGCGGCGTGCGATCGCCGAAGGCATCGCGGTCATCGACGAGCACACGTTTCTCAAACTGCTGGGAGAGGTACGCCCCGGGACACCCCACGAAACTCAGACAACGAAGAAGACGCCGCAAGAGACGCCCGCGGCCACGACGCCCACGACGCAGACGACGCCCACGCCGACCCCCTCCCCCGCTGCGCTCGCAGCTGTCGCAGACGTGCCGGCGCCCAGGCGGCCTGAGTCCACGCGAACCGCCAAGCCGTTCGGCCGTCGGCGGGTTCTGGTTCTCGGCGGCACCCACGAAGAGGCGTCCGCGGCCCGGGCCAGGGTCGTCGAACTGGGCGGGGCCGCCGCGATCAACCTCTCCGCGAGTGTCACCGACGTCGTTCTCTTCCCCGGGGGCGAACTCGACCGCCGCATGGCCCGCATCACCACGCTGGAGCTTCCCGTCCACGCACACGACTGGCTGGGAGCCCCCGTCTCCGAGCCGGCCGACGTCCCCGCTCGGGACAGTGCGGTGACCGACGTTCTACCGCGCGGTGGAGTCATCGATCTCCCCGCGCTTCCCCAGGCCCGCCACTGGCACGTCAGTGCCTCCTGGGCACAGCAGACGAACTGCGAGATCGACGTCGTGGCCTTCGTCCTCGACGAGGACGAGCAGGTCTCCTCTGACGGGGACTTCGTCTTCTACAGCGCGCCGGAAAGCCCCGACGGAGCCACCCGTCTCCTCTGCGACGGCCCGACCGAGCAGACCGTCGCCGTCGACCTCGCGGCGCTTCCTCCCGCTGCCCACAGAATCGCGATCGCCGCCGCCATCGACGGCACCGCCACCTTCGGAAACATCGGAGCGGTCCAGATCACCCTCGCACCGGGCGTCGACGCTCCGGCCACGGTCCAGGCCACCCTCGACGCCGCCACCAGCGAGCGCACCCTGCTCCTCGCCGAGATCTACCGTCGGGACTCGCGGTGGCGCTTCCGCGCCGTCGGCCAGGGATACGACCACGGCCTGGAGGCTCTCGTACGCGGATACGGCGTCGACGTGGCGTAGCCCTGGCCTCATGCGAGCAGGTCGGATGGCAGAAGCGTCAGCCACCTGAAGGGACATCACCGACGTCACCGGTCATCGATCGTGCTCGCCCCCGACCAGCGGTCAGGGGGCGGTGTGGTCTAGGACGTTGCCGTTGGTGCAGTGGTTGGCGGTGTCGCCCGTCCACGCGCCGCCCACGGGGACGACGGCCAGCTCCTGGAAGCAGACGGCCGCGGCGCTGAAGTTCCAGTTGTTGGCGGCGTTGACGCCGGGTCCGAAGTTGCTGTCGTTGTCGGCGTGGGCCGGGGTGGCGAGCGCGAGACCGGCGAAAGCCAGGGCAGTGGTGGCGATGATCTTCTTCATGCCCTGCCAACCGGCTTCCGGAACGCCTGGTCACGGGCGCTCGGCGCGCGTCCCCCGCACGGCGCTCGCGCCCCGCCTCCGTCCGGGTGGCCTGCCGCCGCATCCCCCCGGATCACCTCGCTCCTGCGCCGGGGTCCAGGGGTGCGGGCGCGTCACTCGGGCAGGAGGTCCAGCTGGTACTCGTGCGTGCTGCGGTGGAAGCGGAAGCCCAGGCGGCGGTTCACCGCGATCATGTGGGTGTTGTCCTGCGCGTTGTCCGTCTCGATCTCCTCGATTCCGGGGTGCTCGGCCCGGAGCCTGCGCACCATCTCCGCCTTGACCCACAGCCCCAGCCCGTGGCCGCGGTGGGCGGGCGCCACGACGGTGTCGTACTGCAGGGCCCGGCGGGTCTCCCCCGAGCGGATGACGATCTCGGTGTATCCGGCCATCTCGCCCTTGGCGAGCACCGCGGTCGTCAGCAGCAGGTCACCGCGGTCGGCCAGGACTTCGGCCATCGCGCGGACCCGGTCGGCGGTCCAGGTCTGGCTGCCGTAGTCCATGTCTCCCATGGGCATGTCGTTCATCGCGTTCTTGACCGAGGCGAACGCCTCCGCCAGTTCGTCGGGAACCGTGCCGGTCCAGCCGACCAGTTCGTAGCCGGGGCGTTCGGTCCCGGCCTCGGCGACGTCGGCGTCCGCGACGTCCAGCAGCAGGTGGTCGAAGGCCAGCACCCGCCGGAAGCCCCGGGCGGCGCAGAAGGCACCCACCGGTCCCTCTCCGGGTGCGGCGGCCACCAGGCTGCGACGCTCGTCCTCCCGTGCGGCTCGTACGGCCGTGGCCAGCAGGTGCGAGCCCACTCCCGAGCGTCGCCGGTCCGGGGTGACGTGCAGTTCCAGCTCCGCCAGGTGCTGCTGTCCGGACGAGGTGAACAGCCGCAGTCCGGCCACACCGACCACCGCGCCGTCGGCGTCGATTGCCTGCCACAGCAGGCGGCGGTTGTGCCGCCCGGTGACGGAGAGTTGGGCGCGGATCTGCTCGACCGTCGGCCGGGGCTCCTCGGGCAGGTCGGCGGCGAGCGAGGCCGACACGACCGCGTGCCACGCGGTGGCGTCCTCGGTCGAGACCTCGGTGAGCGGAAGGGTGTTGAACACGGGGAACTCCTCGGTGGGGACGGCTTCGGCCGCCTGTGGGTGCTGGGGGCGGCTCGGCGAGCCGCTCGGGTGATCCGGCCCAGCCTGTGTCATCGCGTACGTTCGGGCCAGCGCGTTTTCCCCGTCGGTGTGGCGCACGAGCGGCCAGTCGACGTCGATGCGTGCCGCCGTGGCCAGGTGGTTGGTGAACGCGCCGAGCGCCACGTGGGCGATGATCTCGACGACGTGCCCGTCGGAGAGCCCGGCGTGCCGGGCCGCGGCCAGCCGCTCGTCGGAGACGACGCCGTGGTCGCGGACCACCGCCGCGGCCAGGTCCAGGACGGCGGCCGCCCAGGGGTCCTCGGCCTCGCCCCGCCGAGCGCGGGTGGCCTCGGCCGTGGTCAGCCCGGCCACCTCGGTCCCGCGGAACGTGTGCACGGACAGGCAGTAGTCGGACCGGTTCTCCTGCGCCACGAGCAGCGCGATGCGCTCACGCACGTCCGCCGACAGGGTCCCTCGCGTGCTCAGGGCGGTGACGACGTCCACGTACCCCCTCAGTACGGTCGGGTTGTTGGCCATCACCCTGGCCAGCTGGGGCACGACCCCCAGGGCACGGTGCGTGGCGGTGAACAGGGCCGCGGTCTCGCCGGTCGCCCGCTCCGGGTCTACGGAGTGGAGTGCCGGGGTGGGGGGTGCCGGGGTGGGGGGTGCCGGGGTGGGCGGTGCCGGGGTGAGGGGTGCCGGGGTGGGCAGTGCCGGAAGGGGTGCCGGGGTGAGGGGTGCCGGGGTGAGGGGTGCCGGGGTGGGGAGTGCCGCAGTGAGGGGTGCTTCGGTGAGGAGTGCTGGGGTGGGGAGCCCTGGGGTGAGGAGTGCTGGCATGCCCGTAACCCTGCCTGTGGATCTTGATACATTCCCGATGCTTCTTCGATGCACGCGCTGGTGACCCCCGGAGTGACGGAATGCGGTTCACGATTCTCGGCCCGGTGGAGGCCCGGGCCCCCGGTCCTGAGTCGCCCGGCCTCGCACCCCGCCATCGGGCCGTACTCGCCTATCTGTTGCTGCACGCCGGGGTCGTGATCAGCACGGACCGCCTGGTCGACGCGATGTGGGGGCCGCTTCCGCCGGACTCCGCCCGCGCGCAGATCCAGACCACGATCGCCGCCATCCGCAGGATGCTGCGCGCTTCGGGGGCCGACCACATGCTGGCCACGCGGCCGGCGGGGTACGTGATCACTCCCGAGCCGGGGCAGCTCGATCTCCACGAGTTCACCGGCCTGATCGCCACGGCACCGGCCGGCTCCGGGGACACGACGGCCCCTGCGGACACCACCGCCACCACCCCCACCACCGCATCAACGGCCTCGCCGGCCTCGACGGCATCCGCCGAATCGGCCACGTCCACCGCATCCGCCACCGCCGACCGCATACGCACCGCCCTGGCACTGTGGCGGGGCGAGCCGCTGGCCGACGTCACCGCGCCTTACGTCCCCGCCGCCAGAGCCCGCCTCAACGGACAGCGGTTGACCGCCGTCGAGCGTCTGGCCGAGCTCGAACTGTCCCTGGGCCGTCACGACGACCTCGTCGACGAACTGACCGCCCACCTCGCCGCCAACCCCCTGCGGGAGCGGCTGTGCTGCCGGCTGATGCTCGCCCTGCACCGCGCGGGACGCCAGCCCGAGGCCCTGCGGGTGGCCAGGGACTTCCGGGCGGCGCTCGCCGAGGAGCAGGGCCTCGACCCCGGCCACGCGTTCACCCGGCTCGAACAGGACATCCTGCGGGACGCACCCGATCTCAGGGCGCCGGTCTCCGAGCCCGCGCGACCGCAGGGGAGCAACTTCCTGCCGTACGACGTCCCGGACTTCACCGGTCGCGACGGCGAGCTCGACGGGCTGACCCGCCGGTCGTCGGGCGCCGGCGCCGGCGGTGGCGGTGGCGCCGGCGGTGGCGTCGGCGGTGGCATCGTGACGATCTCGGCGATCGACGGGATGGCCGGGGTCGGCAAGACGGCGCTCGCGGTGCACGCCGGGCACCGTCTCGCGGACCGGTTCCCCGGCGGACAGCTCTTCGTGGACCTGCAGGCCCACACCGCCGGTCAGGCACCGCTCGACGCCGGCGCCGCCCTCGAGGTCCTCCTGGGCCAACTCGGCGTACCAGCCAAGCACATCCCGGCGTCGGTGGCCGATCGCGCCGCGCTGTGGCGGTCCGAGCTCTCCGGCCGCCGGGTCCTCGCCGTCCTGGACAACGCCCTCGGCACCGAGCAGATCCGTCCCCTGCTGCCGGGCGCCTCCTCCCACGCCCTCATCCTGATCACGAGCCGCCGCCGGCTGACCGACCTGGACGGGGCGCACGCCCTGTCCATGGACGTGCTGCCCGCCGCGGACGCCGTGGAGTTGTTCACGTCGATCGTGGGCGGACGGGCGACCGCCGAACCCCTGGCCGTGCTCGACGTCCTGCAGCTGTGCGGCTTCCTGCCGCTGGCCGTCCGCATCGCCGCCGCCCGCCTGCACCATCGCCGCAGCTGGACCGTCGCCTACCTGGCCGACCGGCTCCGTGACCAGCGCCGCCGGCTGGCCGAGCTCGCCACCTCGGAGCGGGGCGTGGCGGCGGCCTTCACGCTGTCGTACGAGCAGCTGACGCCCGATCAGCAGCGGATGTTCCGGCTCCTGGGGCTGCAGCCGGGCCGGGACATCGGTCCGGACGCGGCCGCCGCGCTGGCCCGCCTCCCGTTCGACCAGGCCGAGACGCTCCTGGAAGACCTCCTCGACGCCCATGTCCTGATCCAGCTCAAGCCCGGCCGCTACACCTTCCACGACCTGCTGCGCGAGCACGCCCTGGCCACGGCGGCCGCCGAGGAAGCTCCCGAGGCCCGGCACGAGGCCGTCGACCGGCTCGTCCACCACTATCTCCACACCGCGAGCGCGGCCGTCGACCACCTCTATCCCGAGGGCCGGAACCGCAGACCACGCATCCCCGCCCCGGACACCCCGACCGCGGCCACGGCACCGGCGACGCCACGGGACGAGGCCGAGGCGATCGCCTGGCTGGACGGCGAACGCGCGAACCTCATGGCGGTCGGCCAGTACGCCGCCGAGCACGACCGGGGCCCGCACACGGGCCGGCTGGCCGCCACCCTGCACCGCTACCTGCTCGGCCACGCCCACCAGGCCGACGCGCTCACCCTCCACGACCTGGCGCTCAGGGCCAGCCGCCGCAGCGGCGACACGACCGCCGAGGCACGCACGCTCATCGACGTCGGCGAGGTCCACTTCTGGTGGCACGGCGCGTACGAGCGGGCGGCCGAGCACTACCGGCACGCCCTGGGCCTCGCCCGTGAGAGCGGCGACCGGATCGCCGCCGCCCGCGCGCTGCAGAACCTCGGCGACGTCGCCAGACGGCGGCGTGACCACGAACGGGCCCACGAGCACTGCGTCGAGTCCCTGTCGCTCTTCCGCGAACTCGGCGACCGCGCCGGCGAGGCCCGGTGCCTGACCGGCCTCGGCATCGACCACGAGCGCCAGGGCCGGTACGACGAGGCCCACGACCACCACCGCCAGGCCCTGCACGCGTACCGCGAGACCGGATCCCGCATAGGCGAGACCATCGTCCTGAACAACATCGGACTGCTGTACCGGCGGCAGGGCCGGTACGACGAGGCCCGGCGGCATCATTCCGACGCCCTGGAGCTGAGCCGCAGGTTCGACTTCCCGGGCGACGAGGCCGAGTCCCTCAACGCCCTCGCGGAGGCCGCCCGTTCCATGGGCGAACCGGAACGGGCGAAGGTCGAGCACGACTCCGCGCTGGCTCTCGCCCGCGAGTTCGGCTACCTCCCCGAACAGGCCCGTGCCCACCGGGGCCTGGCACACGTCCACCGGGACCTGGGCCGCGCGGACCTCGCCCACGACCACGCCCGGCAGGCCCTCGATCTGTACACCGCCCTCGCCGTCCCCGAGGCCGATGAGGTCCGCGCCTTCCTCACCGAGCCGGGACCGGCGCGGACGGCCGCCGAAGAGGAGGGCGCGTGAACGGTACGCGTGAGGTGCCGGGGCCTCCGGACTGGCGGGTGTTCGTCGTGGGCGGCGCGTCGGGGATGGGCAAGACCGGTGTCGGGCGGGCGCTGGCGCGGCGGTACGGCGTCCCCGTCGTGGAGGTCGACGACATCGTGGAGGCGCTGCTCGCGGTGACGCTGCCCGAGCACCTGCCGGAGGTCCACTTCTGGCGCCGGCACCCGGAGGCCGCCCGCCGGTCGCCCGAGTCGGTGGTCGAACGGCAGATCGCGATCGCCGAGGCGCTGGCCCCGGCGGTCGAGGCGGTGGTGGCCAACCACGTCGGCACCGACACTCCGGTGGTCCTGGAGGGGGACTACCTCCTGCCCCGTGCGGTGACGCCCGGCGGTCCGGTGCGCGGCGTCTTCCTCCACGAGGACGACGAGGCGCAGGTGACGGCCAACTACCTGCGCCGGGAGCCGGCGGCCGGGCCGCAGCGCCATCGCGCCCGCGTCAGCGTGCTGTACGGCCGATGGCTCGCCGCGCGGGCACGCGAGGCCGGCGTACCGGTGGTCGCTCCGCGCCCGTGGGAGGACCTGGCCGATCGCATCGGGAGACTGGCGGAAGCGGTCGGGTAGGGCCGGGGCGGCGGCGGGTCGGGCGGGGCCGGCGCGCCGGGTCGGGCGGCGACGCGGGCGGGATCGGGGGACGAGCGGCAGCCACCGGGGCGGCCGGCGACGCGGCCGCCCAAGTGGCCGCTGCTAGCCTGCGGTTCATGATCAAGGGCAGCCCGGCCGACCGAATAGCCCGCCTGGCCCGCGTGGCGGGAGACAACAGGCCGGAGCGCGTGCTGATCGCCGCCAGCTTCGTCAACCGGGTCGGGAACGGCCTGTTCAACGCGGCGTCGGCGCTCTACTTCACCTTGGTCGTGGGCCTGCCCGCGGTGCAGGTCGGGGCCGCGCTCACCGTCGCCGGACTGATCGGCCTGTTCGCGGGGATCCCCGGAGGCCATCTCGCCGACCGGCGCGGCGCCCGCACGGTCATGATGCTGGCCCTCGCGGTCCAGGCGGTGTCGATGGCGGCGCTCGTGCTCGTCGAGAGCTGGACCGCGCTGACCGTCCTCGCGACGGTCGACCAGATCGCCGCGGCTGCGGGCGGGGCCGCCTCGGGCGCTCTGGTGGCCCGGGTCGGGACCGAACGCCCGGCGCTGTTCCGGGCGAAACTGCGCACCTTCGTCAATCTGGGCGTCATCTTCGGAACCGTGGGTTCCGGGCTGGCGGTGGCGGCGGGCACCCGCGGCGCCTACGTCGCTCTGATCGTCGGCAACGCGGCGAGCTTCGCCCTGAGCGCGCTGCTCCTGTTCCTGCTGCCGAACTACCCGGCGCTGCCGCCCCCGCCGCGAGAGCGTCGCCGGCCGGCCTTCTCGGACCGCCCGTACCTGACGTTCACGGCCCTGTACGGGGCGATGGGGCTGCAGTACTCGGTGGTGTCCCTGCTCCTGCCGATCTGGATCTCCCAGCACACCGAGGCGCCGCGCTGGACGGTGGCGGCGGTGTTCGCCGTCAACGCGGCCTTCTGCGTCCTCCTGCAGACCAGGATCGGCTCCCGCATCGAAACCCCGCTCGACGGCGGCCGGGCGTTCCGCAACGCGGGCCTGCTCTTCCTCGTCAGCTGCCCGATGATGGCGCTGGCGGCGTACACGCCGGTCTGGGCGGCGGCGGGGCTGCTCGTCGCGGCGATCTTCGTGCACAGCCTCGGGGAGATCTGGGAGTCCTCGGCGGGCTTCGCCCTGGGCTTCGGCCTCGCGCCCGACCACGCCCAGGGCCAGTACCAGGGCCTCCTCGGCCTCGGCTTCAGCGCGGGCCAGGCCCTGGCCCCCGCGATCCTGACCACGGTGGTCCTCGGCCTCGGCACGGCGGGCTGGCTGCTCCTCGCCGCGTTCTTCGCGGCCCTGGGCGCGACCGGGCCCGCGCTGGCCCGCTGGGGCGTCCGCACCCGGCCGCAGCCGGCCGTCACCGCGGAAGCGACGGTCCGCCCGGGGTGACCGCCGCCGCCGGTCCGCCCGGGATGGCCGCGGCCGCCGGCCCGACCCGGCTGACCGCCGCCGCTCCGACCCGGCCGACCGGGCCGACCAGGGACCGGCCGGACCAGCCGCCGCACGCCTCCCGCGCGAGATGACCGCTCCCGCCGTCGGCGCCCAGGCTCCCGCCGTGGGTGCCCCGGCACGGAAGGTGGGTCATTCTTGGGGTATGGGTGCCGTACGTGGTGGGTCCCCGGGCAAGGGGCGGAGGCGCGGCCGAGGGTCGCGCTCGGCTCTGGTCGGCGTGGTCGCCGCCCTCGTCGTGGGCTTCACCGCCTCGGCCGGTTGCGCGGGCGCCGACAGTGCCGGTGCCGGTGCCGGTGGCGATCGCGGTGCCGGTACGACCACCGGCGCGCCCGGGCCCGTGACGCTCGTTCCCCCGGTCGCCGCCCCTCCCCCCACGCCCTCCCCCGCTCCCTCCACCTCGGCCGCCCCCTCGCCCCGCGGGCCCGTCGCCGCCGAGATCTCCATACCCTCGATCGGTGTCGAGGGCCTCGACGTCCTGCCGTACGAGGGGACGACCGACGACCGTGCGGGTACCCGCATCCAGGACCGTGGCGTCGCCGCGAGTCCCCACGGCGCGCGCGGTGGGGTGGGGCCGGGTGAGGTCGGCAACTACCTGGTGACCGCCCACCGGCTCTCCGCCGGCGGGCCGCTGCGTGATCTGCCCTCGGTCGAGGTGGGGGACCAGGTGTACGTCACCGCCGACGGCACCGTCTACACGTACGAGATCGTCGAGACCCGGAGCACGTCCTTCCGCTCGGCCCGCTCGCTCGCCGAGCAGCGGGCCGCCGTGCCGGGCGAGCCGGGCGAGAAGCCCACCCGGGCCATGATCACGCTCTCCACCTGCGCGACCCCCGAGGACAACGCCGCGGGCAACTTCTGGCGGGACGCCCAGCACAACCCCGAGCACCGCATCGACAAGGTCGGCGTCCTGACGTCCTCGCGGCCCGCGTAGCGACCCGGCACCCGGCGTCCTGGCGTCCGGCGTCCCGGCGTCCGGCACCCCGTGCCCGGCACCCCGCGTCCGGCGTCCCGCCGCGTCAGCGCAGGCGGTGCGGCAGGCGGACGCGGACCAGCGTGGTCTCCACGTCGCTGTCGACCAGGCGCCCGTTCGCGTCGAAGGCCTCCGGGCCGTCCGTCATGCCGAAGTCGTTGTCGTTGAGGAGGACCAGGGTCGAGGATCCCTCCACCGCGATGCCCTCGATCTTCCCGGGGACGCCCTCGACCGTGTTCAGGTCGACCACCAGGCGCTTCGCCAGGACCGGGGCGTCGGCGGCCGCCGCGTCGTCGAGCTGCTCCAGGGTCGGGCTCGCCGTCGTGTCCCACGGGGAGCCGAGGATGTCGGCGCCGCGGCGGAGCCGTACCTCGTAGACGCGGGAGGCCTTGTCCGTGCGCTCCTGGACGAGCAGGCGGTCGCCGCCCAGGGCCACGATCGAGGAGATCTTCAGCTCCGACGTCTTCGTCTGGCCCGGCTCGACGACGCCCACCGGGTCGAAGCGGTACGCGTACTCCGCCGTGACCCGGTTCTTGCGGGTCGAGAAGCGCAGCAGGCGGGTGGTGCGGGAGTCCTCGCCGGCGGCCTTGTCCGGGTTGAGCAGCGGGCTCTGCAGCGCCATCACCAGGTCACCGTCGGGGAGCAGCGCCAAGCCCTCGAAGCCGCGGTTGATCTTGCGCTTGAGGAAGATCGACGGGAGCGACTCGATCACCGGGTAGTCGGCACCGGTCAGGCCCAGCCCCTTGGGGACGTGGCGGGCGAGGACGCGGCCCTTGGCGGAGACGTGCACCAGGGACGGGCCGTACTCGTCCACCAGCCAGAAGCTGCCGTCCCGGTCGCGGACGAGCCCCTCGGTGTCGAGGCCGTTCGCGTTGTAGGCGAGCGGGGTCGTGGCGTCGTAGCCGTACGGGGCCTCGTCGCGGCCCTGCTGGTTGGGCAGGCCGGTGACGGGCGCGCCGGTGGCGGTGGTGAGCGGGATGGACTTCAGCACCTGGATCCGGCCACCGGTCGCGCGGATCTTCACGATCGCCGGGTCGAAGCCGGGCACCGGGAAGGTGCGCCGCTTGTCCTTGCCGACCGCTATCTGGCCGTTGGGGCCCCGGTCGGTGACCGTCCAGTACTCGCCGCGCCGCTCGGCCGGGTACAGGTCGCTGCCGATGCCGCCCAGGTCGACGTCCCGGTCGTCGTCGACGCTGCCGGGCAGCAGCCGGTTGCTGAAGGCGGCCAGCGGGATGTCCGGCAGGGTCGAGGTGGATACGACTCGGGCGGCGGAGCCGTGCCGCGCCGGTTCGGCCTCGGCCGTACCCATGACCACCGTCAGCGCGAGTGCGGCGGACAGCGGAAGAACCACGACGGCGGGCCGGCGCATGAGGCGCGGATTCATCTGAACTCCCTTTGAACACATGGAATGTCGCCATGGAGGCGAGCTCATGGTCCAGTTCCGGCCACAACGGTGGAGGACGGGTGGGCGACATCGGGGCGAGCCCCGGGTGAACGCGCGACTCAGGCCCGCGGGTGTCAGTGCCGGGGAGGACAATCGCGCCATGGTGATCACCGCGCGCGCCCTCAACCGCTCCACTCTCGCCCGGCAACTCCTCCTCGACCGGGTGCCGATCGGTGTCGGGGACGCCGTACGCCGGGTGGTGGCGCTGCAGGCGCAGCAACCGGGCTCGCCCTACGTGGCGTTGTGGAACCGCGTCGCCGGCTTCGATCCCGCGCTGCTCGACGAGGCCGTGGAGGGTTACGAGGTGGTCAGGTCGACCCTGATGCGGCTCACGCTCCACCTGGTGCACGCCGAGGACTACCGGGCGTTCCGGGAGGGCATGGAGCCGACCCTGCGCGGTTCGCGGCTCCACGACCCCCGGTACAAGGCGGCGGGGTTCACGGCCGACGACGCCGACGCGCTGCTGCCCGCTCTCCTCGACTACGCAGGGGAGGCCAGGAGCGGGGCCCGGATGCGGGAGCGCCTCGAAGCGGCGCGGGGCGGGCCGGTGGAGGCCGTGGTGTGGCGGATGATGCGGCAGTACGCGCCGCTGTGGCACGCGCCGACGGGGCCGCCCTGGTCGTTCGGGGCGGCGCAGTCGTTCGTGACGGCGAGCGCGCCGCTGCCCGTGCTCGGCGACCCGGAGGCGGCGACGGCGGGGCTCGCCGTCCTGATCCGGCGCTATCTGGAGGGCTTCGGGCCGGCGTCCGTACCCGACATGGCGCAGTTCACGCTGGCGCCGCGGGGGAAGGTGCGCGAGGCCGTACGGCTTCTCGAGGACGATCTGGAGCGGCTGGAGGGGCCCGACGGGATCCTCCTGTACGACGTGCCCGGGGGGCTCCGGCCCGACGAGGACGTTCCGGCGCCGCCCCGGCTGCTTGCGATGTGGGACAGCGTCCTGCTGGCCTACTCGGACCGCAGCCGCGTCATCCCGGCCGAGTACCGCAAGCACGTGATCCGGGTGAACGGCGACACACTGCCGACGCTGCTCGTCGACGGGTACGTGGCCGGGGTCTGGCGCCCCGTCGAGGGAGGCATCGAGGCCTCGGCCTTCCACCCGCTGCCCGCCCGGGTCTGGGCGGAACTCGCGGAGGAGGCCGAGGGGCTCGACGCGTTCCTCGCCGCCCGTGACCGCCGTGTCTACGGCCGCTACGACCACTGGTGGGTCAAGGGGCTGCCCACGGTCGAGACCCGGGTGCTGCCGGGGCTCAGCCCTTCGCCGTCACCAACTGCTTGAGTGCGAGGTTGAGTTGGAGGACGTTGACGCGGGGTTCTCCGATGAAGCCGAGGATGCGGTCGTCGGTGTGGTCGGTGACGAGTTTGTCGACCTGGGCGACGGTGAGGTGGTTCTTCTCGGCGATCCGGTGGACCTGGAGCCTGGCGTACTCCGGGGAGATGTGCGGGTCGAGGCCGGAGCCGGAGGAGGTGACGGCGTCGGCGGGGACGTCCGACGGCTTCACCTTGTAGTCGGCGGTCGAGTTGTCCTTGACGACGGCGGCCTTGGCGTCCTTGACCCAGGTGATCAGGTCCTCGTTGTCGCCGGAGCGGTTGGTGGCTCCGGACAGGATGATCGAGTACTGGGTGTTGACGCTGTTGGTGCCGAGGCCGTTGGAGGGGCGCGGCTGGAACCACTTCAGGTCCGGGGCCGCCGTCTCCTCTCCTTCCTCGAGGGGGAGGTTGTAGGTCTGGCCGATGAGTTCGGAGCCGACGACCTTGCCGCTCGCGTCGGTGATCTCGGAGCCGTTCGCCTTGCCGGGGAAGGCCACTTGGGCGATCCCGGTGACGGTGAGCGGGTAGAGGACGCCGGTGATCACGGTGAGGACGAGGAGGGCGCGCAGGCCCGCCCAGAGCACGCGGCCGGTGTTCGCTGCTGAGTTGTTCATCGTGGTCAGCCGATTCCGGGGATGAGGGAGATGAGGAGGTCGATGATCTTGATGCCGATGAACGGGGCGATCAGGCCGCCGAGTCCGTAGATCCCGAGGTTGCGCCGGAGCATCGAGTCGGCGCTGGAGGGCCGGTAGCGCACGCCCTTGAGGGCGAGCGGGACGAGGGCGACGATGATGAGCGCGTTGAAGACGACGGCGGAGAGGATCGCGGACTCGGGCGAGGTCAGGCCCATGATGTTGAGCTTGTCCAGGGACGGGTAGGCGACGGCGAACATCGCGGGGATGATCGCGAAGTACTTCGCCACGTCGTTGGCGATCGAGAACGTCGTCAGCGCGCCACGGGTGATGAGGAGTTGCTTGCCGATCTCGACGATCTCGATGAGCTTGGTCGGGTTGGAGTCGAGGTCGACCATGTTGCCGGCCTCCTTCGCGGC
>NZ_JBHTSA010000034.1:0-51773 GCF_042795405.1 Streptomyces sp. NPDC056480
GCCCTGTTCACAGGGCCGGCGGCCTTCGCCGTACATCAGACGGACGTCAGTCCTTCTTCGGCTCCTCCAGGCGCGGGAACAGCACCGCGCCCTTCGTCACCGTCGCGCCCGCGGGGAGCTGGCCCCACGTGGCGGAGGACTGGACCGGCTGGGTGGCCAGGGTGCCCAGGGACGCCTCGGCGCCGAGGGACTCCCACAGTGCCTGCGAGGTCTCCGGCATGATCGGGTTCAGCAGGACGGCGACGGCGCGGAGGGACTCGGCGGCCGTGTAGAGGATCGTCGCCAGGCGGGCCCGGCCCTCCTCCGACTCGTCCTTCGCGACCTTCCACGGCTCCTGCTCCGTGATGTAGCCGTTGACCTGCTTCACGAAGTCGAAGATCGCCAGGATGCCGGCCTGGAAGTCCAGCTCCTCGCCGATCTTCGCGTCGGCCGTCGCGACGGCCTTGGCCAGGCCCTCGTGGATCGCCTTCTCCGCGTCGCCGTCGGCCGTCGAGGCCGGCAGCGCGCCGTCGAAGTACTTGCCGACCATGGCCGCGACGCGGGACGCGAGGTTGCCGTAGTCGTTCGCCAGCTCGCTCGTGTAGCGGGCCGTGAAGTCCTCCCACGAGAACGAGCCGTCCTGGCCGAACGCGATCGCCCGCAGGAAGTACCAGCGGTACGCGTCCACGCCGAAGTGCGAGGTCAGGTCCTGCGGCTTGATGCCGGTCAGGTTCGACTTCGACATCTTCTCGCCGCCGACCATCAGCCAGCCGTTGGCCGCGACCCGGCCCGGGACCGGCAGGCCCTGCGCCATCAGCATCGCCGGCCAGATCACCGCGTGGAAGCGCAGGATGTCCTTGCCGATGAGGTGGACGTTCGCCGGGAAGGTCTCGTCGAACTTCTCCGGGTTCTCGTTGTAGCCGACGGCCGTGGCGTAGTTGAGCAGCGCGTCGATCCACACGTAGATGACGTGCTTCTCGTCCCACGGCACCGGGACGCCCCAGTCGAACGTCGAGCGCGAGATGGAGAGGTCCTCCAGGCCCTGCTTGACGAAGTTCACGACCTCGTTGCGGGCCGACTCCGGCTGGATGAAGCCCGGGTTGGCCTCGTAGAACTCCAGGAGCTTCGGGCCGTACTCGCTCAGCTTGAAGAAGTAGTTCTCCTCCTTGAGGATCTCCACCGGCTTCTTGTGGACGGCGCACAGCTTCGTGCCGTCCTCGGCCTCGATGAGGTCGCCGGGGAGCTTGTACTCCTCGCAGCCCACGCAGTACGGGCCCTCGTAGCCGCCCTTGTAGATCTCGTCCTTGTCGTACAGGTCCTGCACGAACTCCTGGACGCGGTCCGTGTGACGCTTCTGCGTGGTGCGGATGAAGTCGTCGTTCGCGATGTTCAGGTGCTCCCAGAGGGGCTTCCACGCCTCCTCGACGAGCTTGTCGCACCAGGCCTGGGGCGTGACGTCGTTCGCCTCGGCCGTGCGCATGATCTTCTGACCGTGCTCGTCCGTGCCGGTGAGGAACCACACCTTCTCGCCGCGCTGACGGTGCCAGCGCGTGAGCACGTCGCCTGCGACGGTCGTATAGGCGTGGCCCAGGTGAGGAGCGTCGTTGACGTAGTAAATGGGGGTCGTGACGTAGAACGCCTTCGCCCCCTGCTTCTCGGATCCAGTGGCCGCCATGGTCGAAATCCTAACGGTCGTACGAAGATCCACTCACATCGATGACCCGGGGGCGGACGACGGGCCGGGCACGAGGAGGATGGCGGGCATGCGCGTACTGGTAGCCGAGGACGAACGACCCCTCGCCGAGCTCGTCGCCACCGGACTGCGGCGCGCGGGCTTCGCCGTCGACACCGTCCACAGCGGCGACGCCGCGCTCGACCACCTCGGGCTCCACCCGTACGACGTCCTCGTCCTCGACCGCGACCTGCCCCGCGTCCACGGCGACGACGTCGCCCGCCGCCTCGTCGCCGAGGGCTCCCCGACCCGCATCCTCATGCTGACCGCCGCCACCGCCACCGAGGACCGCGTCACCGGCCTCGACCTGGGCGCCGACGACTACCTCGGCAAGCCCTTCGAGTTCCCCGAGCTGGTCTCCCGGGTCCGCGCCCTGCGCCGCCGGTCCGCCCGCGCGGCCCTGCCCCCGCTCCTGGAGCGGTACGGGCTCCGCATGGACACCGTCCGGCGGACCGCCGCCCGCGACGGGCGGGACCTCGACCTCTCCCCCAAGGAGTTCTCCGTCCTCCAGATCCTCCTGGAGGCCGACGGGGCGGCCGTCTCCGCCGAGGAGCTCCTCGACCGCGCCTGGGACGCCCACGCCGACCCCTTCACCGGCGCCGTACGCGTCTGCATGAGCAAGCTGCGCGCGAAGCTGGGCGAACCGGCGCTGATCAGGACGGTGCAGGGCGTGGGGTACCAGCTGTGAGGCCGGGCGGTGACGCCGGATACCTGGGGTCCGGCTCCACCATCCGGACGCGGATCGCGCTCGTGTACGGGGGTGCCTTCCTGGTCCTCGGGACGGTGCTGCTGCTCGTCGTGAACCTGCTCGTCCTCGCCGGGACGGACGACGAGACCGACGCGATCGTGGCCCGCGCCCACGGTCTCGCCGACGGTGCCGGGAGCGGTGCCGGGAACGGTGTCACGAACCGGGTCGCCGTCGTCGAGGCGTACGAGCTGGGGGACGACATCAGCCGCGCCGCCGGCGAGCAGATGCTCATGTGGTCGGGCCTCGCCCTGCTGGTCAT
The DNA here is from genome assembly GCF_042795405.1 of Streptomyces sp. NPDC056480. NCBI lineage: Bacteria > Bacillati > Actinomycetota > Actinomycetes > Kitasatosporales > Streptomycetaceae > Streptomyces > Streptomyces sp. NPDC056480. Next base: position 2,719 of record NZ_JBHTSA010000034.1, read on the forward strand.
GGCCTGCTGCGCCGTCGTCGTGGGGTGGTGGACCGCCGGTCGCGTGCTCCGGCCCGTGCACGAGATGACCGCCCGTGCCGCCCGCCTCTCCGAACGCAACCTGCACGACCGGATCGCCGTCACGGGACCCGACGACGAGCTGAAGGAACTCGGCGACACGATCGACGCGCTGCTCGGCCGCCTGGAGACCGCCTTCGACAGCCAGCGCCGGTTCATCGCCAACGCCTCCCACGAGCTCCGCACCCCCCTCGCCACCCAGCGCGCCGCGATCCAGGTGGGTCTGGACGACAGCTGCGACGTACGGCAGGTGCTCCTCGACGCCAACCGCCGCAGCGAACGCCTCATCGACGGTCTGCTGCTGCTCGCCCGCAGCGAGCGGGGGCTCGCCGAGCGCGAGGACGTGCGGCTCGGGGAGCTCGCCGAGGAGGAGTGGGCGGACGCGTACGTGGCGGCCGACGGCGGTGTCGTACGGGGCAGCCGGGTGCTGCTCGGGCAGCTCGTACGGAACCTCGTCGCGAACGCGGTCGCCTACAACGTGCCGGACGGCACGGTCGGCGTACGCGCCGAGGGCGGCGTGCTCACGGTGACCAACACGGGACCGGTCGTCCCGCCCGACGAGGTGGCCGGGCTCTTCGAACCCTTCCGGCGCGGCGAGGGGCGGGACCGGATGGGGCCGGGCGCGGGGCTCGGCCTCTCCATCGTGCGGTCGATCGCGGAGGCGCACGGGGGACGGGTGCGGGCGGTGGCCCGGGGCGCGGGGGAGGGCGGCGGCCTGGTGGTGACGGTGACCCTGCCGGTCACCGTCGCCACCGTCACCGCCGCCACCGCCTCGCCCTGACGCCCTGCCGGTCACCGTCACCGCCTCGGCGTGAAGCCCGGTCGGGCAGGCCCGGCCCGTCCCTACCGCCGTCTCCTGACGCCCTACCGCCGGCGGGCGTGCAGCACGTGGGCCTCCAGGGGCAGCGGGCTGTGGCCGACGAGGGTGAGCCCGGCGTCGGCGAGCAGCCGGGCGTACCCGGCGGCCGTGCGCTCCCGCCCTCCCGTGTTGCACATCATGTGGAGGTCCCAGGCCGTCGCCAGTGAAGGCGTGGGGTCCACGGGCAGGAGGCGCTCCACGATCAGCAGGTCGGCCTCCGGCGGCATCGCGGCCGCGCAGTGGCGCAGGATCTCCCGGCACCGCTCGTCGTCCCAGTCGTGCAGGACCCGGGAGAGCACGTACACGTCCCCGTCCGGCGGTACGTCCGCGAAGTCGCCGGTCACGAAGGCGCACCGCTCCGCGACGCCGCCGAGCCGGGTCCGGGCCGCCTCGACCACGTGGGCGCGTTCGAGGAGGACCCCGCGCAGGGCCGGGTGCGCGGTGAGGAGACGCCCGAGGAGTTCCCCGGTGCCTCCGGCGATGTCCACGACGGTACGGCCGCCGGCGGCGGCCGCCGCGACGACCGGGTGCTGAGGCAGCGGATCGAACATCGGGGCGCTCGCCGTCATGGACCGGTCGAACCGGGCGGCGAGCTCGGGGTCGCGCGCGAAGTGGTCGAAGTGGTTCTCGCCGTACCGGTCCTCGAACCCCGGCTCTCCCGTCCGCACGGTGTGCGTGAGCCGGCCGAAGGACTCGTAGAACGGCCCCCCGTACATCAGCGCCAGCGCCCGCACCGAGCCCTCGGCGTCCTCGCGCAGCAGCAGCCCCGCGTCCGTCAGCCGGAACGTGCCCCGCGCGCCGCCGTCCTCGGCCACCACACCCACCATGGCGAGGTACCGGAGCAGCGTCGCCAGGTTCTCCGGCCGGGCCCCCACCACCGGTGCCAGCGCCTCGGCCCCGCGCGCGGTGGACGGGCTCATCGCCTCCGGCAGCCGCAGCTCCGCGCACGCGGCCAGCGCCTGCGTCGTCCAGGCGCCGGTGAGCAGGCGAAGGAGCGTTTCCGCCGGATGGGAGGACCGCTGCCCGGCGAGGTGCTCGGCCAGGACCTCGCGGTGGTCACCCCGGGCGTACAGCTCCACCCGCCGGTAGGGCGTCTTCGTCTCGTCGGGCGCGGCGAAGTAGAACACGGTCCCGTCCTCGTGCGGGTTGTACCCGCCCCCGTCCGGTGCCGCGCCGTGCCGCAGGAACCCGGCCCGCAGTCCGCGCAGCACCAGCGGGTCCGGCCGCTCGACGTCGAAGGCCAGATGCGCCTCCCGGTCCGCGGCCCGCTCCTCGGCGGCGACCGCCGCCGCCGATCCCGCCGGATCGGTCAGCACGAACACCTCGACCGCACGCCGCTCGCCGCCCGGCCCGTACACCGCCGGGCGGAGGATCCGTACGTCCAGCTCTCCGGCGCCCAGTCCGTGCCGTGCCGCCAGCCGGTCCCGCACCACCACGCTCGGCCGCGCCTCGCCGTCCGGGGACAGCCCGGCGGCGGCCAGCTCCGCCCGGAGGGCCCGCTCGTCGGGCGGGGAGACGAGCAGAGCGGCGTGCGCGAACCGGCAGCGTTCGGTCGTCGCCCGCAGCTCGGGACCGTCGAGTCCGGGCAGGACGCGGGCCAACAGGTCGGGCGTCTCCTGCTGCCGTACGAAATCGGCGGCGGCGCGCAGCCGCTCGACGTCGGTGGGGGCCTGGGTGGTGGTCGTCATCGCGGGGGTTCCTTCGGGGAGGGGAAGGGACGGCGGAACGCGGGCAGGGGAGGGCGGAGCCACGGCCTCGGGGGTGGGACCTGGCTCTCCACGGCCGTACGGGAGGGGGAGTGGGGGAGGGAACGAAGGCGTGAGGGGGACGGGGGTCAGACGCCGACGTAGTTCTCGGCGAACCAGTCCTGATGGGTACGCGAACTCCGCAGCGCCTCCATACGGGCGCGCCGCAACCCCTCCTGGAAGGGGGAGGCGGAGCCGTCCGCGCCGGGCACGCGGTGGAGGAGCTGGATCATCCAGTGCGAGAACTCCTGGGCACGCCAGATGTGTTCGAGACAGCGTGCCGAGTACGCGTCGAGGCTCACGGAGTCCCCGTGCAGCAGGTCGTCGGCGAGGCCGCGGGCGAGGAGGTCGGCCTCCAGGACGGCGAGGTTGGCCCCCTTCGCGGCGGAGGGGCTGAGCAGGCTCGCGGCATCGCCGACGAGGAACAGCGGGCCGTGGCGCAGCGGTTCGAGGACGTCCGACTCGAAGTCGACCACCGTCCGCTGCAGGATGCTCCCCCGCCTCAGCGGCCCGAACTCCTCGGCCCGCATCCGCAGGTCGAGCTCGTCCCACACCCGCTCGTCGGGCCAGTCGTCCGGCACGGTGCCGCGCGGGCACTGGAGGTAGTACCGGGTGACCTCGGGCGAGCGCGCCATGTGGCCCGCGAATCCCCTGGCGTGCGTGGCGTATCCGACGGCGTCGAGGCTCGGGGGCGCCTCCGCGAGCAGTCCGAGCCACGAGACCCCGTGGTCGCGGTGGTGGTGCCGCACCGCGCCGGGCGGCAGCGAGCGGCGTCCCGCGCCGTACCGACCGTCGCAGGCGGCGACGTACCGCGCCCGCCAGTGCGCGGTGCCTCCGTCCGGCTCCCGTACGGCCACCGAGGGGCGCGGTCCGTCGAGGCCGGTCACCTCGACGGCCTCGGTGTCGAAGTGGATCCGCCCGCCGGCCCCGAGGAAGATCCCGACGAGATCGGTGACCAGGTCGTGCTGCGGATAGACGGTGTGCGGCTCGCCCTTGCCGAGCCGGCCGTAGTCGAGGCGGAACCGCCCGCTCTCGGTGCGGAACTCGCAGACGCCGTGCTCCTGCCCGCGCTTCCGCAGCCCCTCGTCGAGGCCGTGCCGGGCCAGCACCCGTGCGGTGTGCGGGGCGAGGAAACCCGCCCGCGCCCGCTGCTGCACGTGCTCGCGGCTCGCCCGCTCCAGGACGACACAGTCGACGCCGCTGCGCAGGAGGAGGTTTCCGAGCACCAGCCCGGCGGGGCCCGCGCCGAGGATGACCACGTCTGCGGAACGGGTCATGTCCGGTGCGGATAAAGGATGTTGACTTGCTGTCACGAGAATGGATCTTAGGGGCGGTGAAACTCAGCGGATGCTGAATATCACCCGAATGCCGCACAGTAAGAGAAAAAGGATTCTGCCGAGGATCACGCGCGCGGACTCACGCGCGCGGACTCACGCGTGTGCCCTCATGCCCGCGGGCCGGGCCCGGGAAGATCCCGGACCCGGCCCGCGCCGTGGAACTCCTGCTCGTCCCCTCAGAACTCCAGGCCCGCGAGCAGGCCGGCGTAGAAGGCCGCGTGCGCGGTCTCGGCCGGGGCCGTGCCCGCGAAGTAGGTGCCGGTACGGGGAGTGCCGTCGAGCTTCCGGACGAAGTCGAAGGCCTTGTTGTCCTCCTCGCCCCAGACCACGAAACGCCAGTGGAGCGGACGCTCCGCCGCCTCGGCCAGGGCCGCGGTGGCGGCGGTCTTCGACTCCGGCGCGCCGTCCGTCTGGAAGACGACCAGGGCGGTACGGGTCGGGTCGGCCTTCTCGTGGTGGGCGAGGACCTCCTCCACGGCGCGGTGGTAGTTGGTCCGGCCCAGGCGGCCGAGGGTGGAGTTGACCTCGTCGATACGGGTCGGCGTGAGGTCGGCCGGGGTCAGCTCGACCGTCCCGTCGATGTCCGTCGAGAAGAACACGGTCGTGACGGTGGAGTCCTCGTCGAGGTGCGCCGCGAGCGCGGTCACCTGCTCGGCGAGCCGCTGCACGGAACCGTCCTTGAAGTACCCGCGCATCGACCCGGACCGGTCGACGACGAGGTACACGGCGGCCCGGGCCCCGGCGAGGCCCTGCGCCTTCAGCTGCGCGGCGGCGGCGGCGTGGGCGTCGGCCAGGTGCGCGGGAAGGCTGCCGCCGGAAGCCGCGACGGTCGCCTCCGGCGCGGGCTCGACGTCCGCGGCGGGCTCGTCGGCCTGCGGCTCGGCGACGACGGCCTCGGGCTCGGCCGCTACCTCCGCCGTGCCGGCGTCGGCGGCCGCGACCGCCTCGAGCTCGGCCTCGGCGGCTGCCGCGACGGCCTCGGGCTCGTCGGCCTGCGGCTCCGCCGCGACGGCCTCGTCCGGCTCGGCCTGCGGCTCCTCGGCGGCTTCCGCCGTCGGGGTCGTGTCGTCGGCGACGACAGCGGCCTCGGGCTCGGTGTCCTGTTCCTGCGCGGCGGGTTCGGCCTCCGCGGCGGCAACGTCGGCGACGACGTCGGTCGCCTCGGCGACGGGGGCGGCCTCGGGCTCCTCCGCCGTGTCGGCGTCAGCGGCCGTGGTCGCCTCAGGCTCGGCCTCGACGGCTGCCGCGACGGCCTCCGGCTCCACGTCGGCCGTGTCGGCGGTCGCCTCCGCCGTGTCGGCCTCGGGCTCGGGCTCGACGGCGGCGGTCGTCTCCGCCGTGTCCGTCTCCACCTCGGCCTCGGGCTCGGCGGCGGTCGCCTTCGGCTCCGGCTCGTCGGCCTCGGCCTGCGCCTCGGCCACCGGCGCCTCCACCGGCTCCACGGCCTGCGGCTCGGCCGCCTCCGGGGACGCGGTCTCCGACTCGGTCTCGGCGGCGGCAGTCTCCGTCAGGGCTTCGGCGTCCGCCTCGGCGGCCTCGACCGGTGCGGCCTCCTCCGGGGCGGCGGGCGCCTCGGCCTCGGCCGTCACCGGCACCTCGGCGTCCGGCGTCTTCGCGTCGCTCACCGGCGTCTCCACCGCGGCGGCCGGCGCGTCGGCCTCGGCCGTCACCGGCACCTCCTCGGCGGCGGGCGCCTCGGCCTCGGCCGTCACCGGCACCTCCGCGGCGGCGGGCGCGTCGGCCTCGACCGGAGCCGCCTCCTCAACCTCGGCGGGCTTCTCGTCCGCGACGGCCGGCACCTCCTCAGCGGCAGCGGCAGCGGCGGCGGCAAGCGGCTTCTCCGTCGCGGGCGACGGCGTCTTCGCTCGGGCCCGCGGGATCTGCGGGTTGTCGAACGACGCCGCCACCAGGTCGTCCGCCGCCCGGCGGGCCACCGCCTCCGAGGTGTCCGTGGACCCGGTCCCGGACCCGGACGACGCCGTGGCCCTGGCCGAGGACGCGGCCGCAACCGTCTTCTCGGCCGTCACCGTCTCCGAAGGCGTTGCCGTCACCGTCTCCGAAGGCGTTGCCGTCGCCGTCCCCGTCGACGTGGTCTCACGCGTCTGGGGCGGGACGACGGAGGTCGCCGGGGAGTCCTCGCGGTCTCGGCCGAACACCTTGCGCAGCATGCTCCGAATACCCATGGGCGAACCCTTTCGCATGAGTGGGGTGCGTGTGAATGTCCGTACTGGGTGTTTCGGGACGTTCATCCCTGGCCAGGGCGGACACGTAAGGTTAGCGGCCACCCCTCCCCTCCTCGGCGACCCGGTCGCCCCCGGTTGCCGTGCATTCATTCGTCGTTCACGCTGCCGCCGTCCCTGTGCAGATGTGCGCACATAGCGTCGCCGCCGAAGGTCTACCCGACACCATGTCGGCGCAGCGTGCGCCGGAGGAGGACGAAGTGCGCAAACTGCTGCCGCTGCTGAGCACGAACCCCCACGGAGGCGGACGTTCCGCTCTCACCTGCCGTTACCGCTGTGGTGACGCTTGCTTCCACGAGGTTCCCAACACCAGCGACAACGAGTACGCCGGCGACGTCATAGCCGGTGTCCTCTCCCGCCGTTCGGCCCTCCGCGCCGCCGCCGTGGTGACGGTCGCCTCCGCCGCCGGCGGTGCCATCGCGTTCGGCAACGCGCCCGAGGCCGTCGCCGGCCAGGAGACCTTCGGCCACGGTCACGGCCACGGCTCCGGCAAGGTCGACGGCGCCCGCGGTCTCCGCTTCACCCCCGTCGCGCCCAACACCGCCGACAAGGTGACCGTCCCCTCCGGCTACGCGCAGAACGTCGTCATCCGCTGGGGCGAGCCCATCCTCCGCGGCGCCCCGGCCTTCGACTCCGAGAAGCAGACGGCGAAGGCCCAGGCCGGCCAGTTCGGCTACAACAACGACTTCCTCTCCCTGCTGCCGCTGCGCGGGGAGCACGACCGCCAGGTCCTCGTCGCGAACCACGAGTACACCGACGAAGTCCTGATGTTCCGCAACTACGACGCCGCGAACCCGACCCGCGAGCAGGTCGAGATCGCCTGGGCCGCGCACGGCCTCTCGGTCGTCGTCGTCCAGGAGGAGCACCGCACGGGCAAGCTCACCCCGGTCTCCCGCCACTACCTCAACCGTCGCCTCCACACGACGAGCGAGTTCGAGGTGACCGGCCCCGCCGCCGGCAGCGCGCTGCTGAAGACCTCCGCCGACCCCGAGGGCCGCGTCGTCCTCGGCACGCTCAACAACTGCGCCGGCGGCACCACCCCGTGGGGCACCACCCTCCACGGCGAGGAGAACTTCAACCAGTACTTCGCCAACGGCTCCAGCGCCACCGACAAGCGCTACGGCGTCGGCACCGGTGCCACCGAGCGCAAGTGGGAGCGGTTCGACAAGCGCTTCGACCTGAAGCAGGAGCCCAACGAGGTCCACCGCTTCGGCTGGGTCGTCGAGCTCGACCCGTTCGACCCCGACTCCACCCCCCGCAAGCGCACCGCGCTCGGCCGCTTCAAGCACGAGGCCGCGCAGCCCCGTCTGACCGCCGACGGCCGTCCGGTCGTCTACATGGGCGACGACGAGCGGTTCGACTACTTCTACAAGTTCGTCTCCAGCAAGCGGATGAAGAAGGGGAACTCGCGGGCCGCCCGCGAGCACAACCTCACCCTGCTCGACGAGGGCACGCTGTACGTCGCCAAGCTGACCGGCGACTCCCCGGCCGCCGAGATCGACGGCACCGGCAAGCACCCCGCCGACGGCGAGTTCGACGGCTCCGGCGTGTGGATCCCGCTCGCCACCGGCGACGTCTCGCACGTCCCCGGCATGACCGCCGAGGAGGTGTACGTCTTCACGCGCCTCGCCGGTGACAAGGTCGGCGCCACCAAGATGGACCGCCCCGAGGACGTCGAGCCGTCCCCGCGCACCGGTCGCGTCTACGTCGCGCTCACCAACAACACGGACCGCGGCAAGGCCGGCAAGGCCGGCGCCGACGAGGCCAACCCGCGCAACCTCAACAAGCACGGGCAGATCCTCGAGCTCGCCGAGAACTGGGACGACCCGTCCTCCGACGGTTTCGCCTGGCGCCTCTTCCTGGTCGCCGGTGACCCGAACGACCCGGCCACCTACTTCGCGGGCTACCCCAAGGAGAAGGTCTCGCAGATCTCCTGCCCGGACAACGTGGCCTTCGACCCGCACGGCAACCTGTGGATCTCCACGGACGGCGCCCAGCTCGGCTCGCACGACGGCCTGTTCGGCGTCGCGACGCAGGGCGAGCGCCGCGGTGAGCTGAAGCAGTTCCTGACCGTGCCCAAGGGCGCCGAGACCTGCGGCCCGATCATCCAGGACCGCCGTGTCCTGGTGGCCGTGCAGCACCCGGGCGAGATCGACGGCGCCTCCGTCGAGAACCCGAAGTCGGAGTGGCCCGACGGACCCGGCAAGATCGTCCGTCCGTCGGTCGTCGCCGTGTGGCGCACGGACGGTCGCGACATCGGCGTCTAGCAGGGCGTCCCGGGGGTGGAGTGCCTGCTCACTCCACCCCCAGGCCCTCCCTGAACCGGACGAACTGCTCCTCGGGGTCCCCCGTGTACGCCCACGGCACCCACGCCGCCCGTGCGCCGAGCATCCCGAGCAGCTCCCGCGCGATCTCCACCTGGCCCGCGTAACAGGCCGCGTGGACGAGGAAGTTGAGGTCGCCGACCTCCTCGGGCGCCACCGGCGCCTCCGGGTCGCGGCCGCCGATCCAGCGCGCGTGGGTGCGCCGCAGCTCCGTCACCGCGAGCTCGTGCTTCCAGTGCTGGTCGAAGCCGCGCACCGGGCCCCGGCCGAGCGCGCCGTCCGCGATGTACCGGTACTCCTCTACCCGGGCCACCTGCACCAGGACGGGCAGCGGGGAGCCGGGCGGTGCCACGCCCGCCGCGTCCCGCGCGAAGTCGTACATGCTGCCGTGGGTCCCGTGCCACCGCGCCGACCAGTAGCGCAGCACCTGGATGTGCCCCTCCGTGTTGTACGGGTCGCGGCGGCGCAACTCGTCGAACCAGTGCCGCAGTTCGCGGCGCGGCACCCCGCCCTCGTACAGCCGGGCCACCGACAGCAGCGACACCCACGGCATCGGGTCGGCGGGCGCCGCCTCGGCCGCGCCCCGGCAGGCGTCGACGGCGGCGTCGATCCGGCCGCGCTCGACGGCCGCGCCCCGGCCGGCCGCGATGGCCGCGTCGAAGACCCGTACGACCTCGGTCGCCGCCCGCAGTACGGCCGCGTCGGGGTTGCCCGGCTCGGCGGCCCGCCAGGTCTCCACGGTGGAGCTGCCCGCGGCCGCGTGCGAGAGGAGCCGCAGCCGGTGGGTGCGGCGCGCCCAGTGGTCACCGGTGGCGGCGAGCAGGTCCCGTACGCCCTGCCAGCGGCCGATGACGATGTCGTGGCGCGCCTCGGTCAGGGCGCGGTCCCCGAAGTCAGGGTCGAAGTCGGGAGCGAAGCGCTCCTGACGTGCCGAGCGCGCGGAGCGGCGGCGTACGGCCATCGGGGGCCTCCTTCGGGTTCGGCTGCCGTCAGAAGTGGTGACTCGCTTGTGTTCCCGTGCTCGTGGCTCTGCTCTTGGTGACGGCCGGGATCAGAAATCCGTTGCGTAGCTCTTGTCCCGGGTTCCGCTCCGCGCGCGCGTGGCCGGGCCCGAGCCCTCCGCGGCCGCCATCGCGCGGGCGGCGTCCAGGCGGGCCGGGCGGTAGTAGTCGCTGCCCTTGCGCCAGTACACGACCAGCGGGACGACACCGAGGAGCAGACCGCCGAGGCCGATGGCGAGGGCGGTGGTGGAGAGTTCGCCGAGCGATTCGACGAAGGTCCAGAGCATGAACGCGGAGCCGAGCAGCGGCCAGAGGCCGCCGAGCAGCAGGTTCTTCACGGAGCGGAGGAGGACCGACTTGTAGGCGACGACGGCGGCGATGCCCGCGAGGCCGTAGTAGAACGCGATCTGGAGTCCGATCGCGGAGACGGCGTCGCGGAGGATCTGCTGCACCGAGCCGGCGGCCGCGGCGGCCGCGAACAGCAGCAGGGCGGCGCCGCCGACGGCGGCGATCGCGACCCACGGGGTGTTCCAGCGGCGGTGCACGGTGCCGAGCGCGGACGGCAGGGTCCGGTCGCGGCCCATCGCGAAGAGCGAGCGGGTGACCTGGAGGAGGGTGGTCTCCAGAGTGGCGACGGTGGACAGCAGGACGGCGACGACGAGGAGCTTGCCGCCGATGCCGGGCCAGATCTCCTGGCCGATGACGGCCAGGACGTTGGGCCCTGCGGTACGGATCTCCTCCGCGCTCAGCAGCACGTTGACGACGACCGTGACGGCGACGAAGAGGAGGAAGACGAATCCGACGCCGACGAGCGCGGCGAGGCCCGCGGTACGGCGGCTGTTCCGGGTCTCCTCGCTGAGGTTGCTGGTGACGTCCCAGCCCCAGTAGTAGAAGGCGGCGACCAGCGCGCCGGCGGCGAAGCCCTCCGGCCCGTCGAACTGGCCGAGGCCGAACCAGGACCAGTCGAAGGCGGTGGCCCGACCGCGGTGCGCGACGGCCGCCAGGATGAAGCCGACCAGGATCAGCATCTCGACCCCGGACATGATCAGTTGGGCGCGAACGGTCAGCCGGGCACCGCCGAGGACCACGAGCAGCATCATCAGGAACCAGCCGGCGCCGACGGCCGCGGCGAGCGGGGTGCTGTCGGCGAGGTCCTGGTCGATCAGGGCGAGCGTGAGGGAACCGGCGGGCAGCGAACCGGCCACCATGAAGACGGTGGCGGCGAAGACGAGGGCCCAGCCGGACAGGAAGCCGAGGAAGGGGTGGAGGGTGCGGCCCACCCAGGAGTAGCCGGCGCCGGCGTTGACGTCGATCCGCCCGAGCCGGGCGTACGCGAGGACGATGCCGAACATCGGTATCGCGCAGTACAGCAGGGCGGCGGGCCCCGCGTAGCCGACGGCGCCGAAGAGCACGGCGGTGGTCGCGGCCATCGAGTAGGCGGGGGCGCTGCCGGCGACGGCCATCACGATCGTGTCGAAGGTACCGAGGACATTGGGCTGGAGCCCTCTGTTCGTGGTGGTACGCATGGCGGTGTCCTCGGGGCGCGGGGGGTGAGGCAGGACGAAGTCGCCCGTCCGCCGCGCCGGTTGCCGACGGCGGCGGGCGCGGATCACGGTGAGATCGAGCGCATCGTAGTCGCCCGGATGGCTTCGGGTAACGGCGGTGGGGAGGGTTCCGTTCCGTGACCGCCGGTAAGTCCTCCCGTACGCCCCCGGGGGAAGGTTTACCGCAGGTCGGGACCGGCGATGGCGCGGGCCGCGCTGACCTCGCGGCGGAGCGGTGCGAGGACTCCGTTCTCGTCGCCGGGAAGCTCGCTGCGGACCTCGACCAGGGTGTCCGACGCACGGATTCCCTGGGCGAGTTCGCGCAGCTCACGTTCGACGGCGGCGACCTCGGCGGGGTCGGGGTCGGGGGCGCCGTGGTTGACCCGGATCCGGGCGGCGGTCGTGGCGTCCACGATCCGCTCGACGGCCACGACGAGCGGCCACCAGGCGGCGGCGCGGGTCCCGGTCGGCGGGGGCTCGGTGAGGGCGCGCTGGAACTCGGAGCGGACGGTGGAGAGGTCGCGGTAGAGCTTCCGCCGGGCGCGCAGCCGCCCGCCCTGGTCCTCCGTCCCTCCGAACGCGCAGGTCACATAGGCGGCGGTGTCGGCGACGGCGTCCGCGAGCCGGTCGCCGATCCGGGAGTGCCAGGACTCGGGCCAGAGGAGATAGCCGGCGATCAGCGCGATGCCGCAGCCGATCAGGGAGTCGTACAGGCGGGGCATGACGAGGTCGAAGCCCTGCTGGTTGAGGGTGTCGGAGAGCAGCAGGATCACCGGGGTGATGGCCGCCGTCTGGAAGGCGTACCCCTTCGCGGAGAAGGCCGGGATGAGGGCGGCGAGCACGCACATCACGGGGACGTCCCACCAGCCGCGCGGCACTTCGGCGAGCACGAGGGCGGCGAGGAGGAGCCCGGCGGCGGTGCCGAAGGCGCGGAGCACGGCGCGGGAGAAGACGGAGCCGAAGTCGGGCTTCATGACGAAGGTGACGGTGAGCGCGACCCAGTACGAGCGGGGGACGGGGATCAGCGAGACGAGGGCCTGCGCGAGCCCGATGCAGAGGGCGAGCCGGAGCCCGTACCGCCAGGACGCCTCCGAGAACAGGGCGGCGCGGGTGGCGCGGCGGACGCGGATCCGGAGCGCGGCGGGGCGGCCGAGCCGGTCGTCGACGTTGGAGGCGTCGGGCTCGGCCTGGTGGACGACGGCGGCGGCGTATCGCAGGGCGTGGTCGACGGCCTTCTCGGCGGGCCGTTCCGGGGCGGGCAGTTCGAGTACGGGTGTCCCGGTGCGGCCCCGGCCCTCCTCGACGGCGTCGGCGAGTTCGCGTACGGCCGCGGGGATCGTGCCGGACAGCGGGCCGTGGAGCCGGGCGCGGAGCTGGGCGGCGGGGGCGGCCTCGACGAGCGGGATGACGGCGTTGAGCTGTGCGAGCAGCCGGACGAGGGAGGGCGCGCGGCCGTGCTGGCGGGCGCGGCGGGCGAGGACGAGGTCGTAGGACTGGTTGAGGGAGGCGGTGACGGCCTGCCGCTTCTCGTCGTACGCGGGGGTGCCGGTGGCCTCGTACAGCTCGGCGACGGAACGGTAGGTCGCGGCGACGGCGGACCGTTCTGGCGCGGCGCGGCGGAGGGGCCAGCCGAGCAGGGTGAGGGCCAGTACGAACAGCCCGCCGACGCCGAGCAGCAGGGGCGCCTTCCACCAGGGGTCGGGCATGGGGAGTCCGGCCCCGACGACGGCGTTGAGGAGCAGGAGCAGCCCGGAGACGGAGGCGACGGCGCCGATCGAGGAGATCATCCCGGAGACGAGCGCGACGAGCGTGAGGACGGCGACGGCGACCCAGCCGTGCCCGAAGACGAGGGTGCCGAGGGTGACTCCGACGGCGCCGAAGAGCTGCGGCACGGCGATGTTGAGGATGCGCATCCGGTAGGCGTCGGCGGTGTCGCCGATGACCCCGGAGAGGGCGCCCATCGAGACGAGCGCCCCGTAGGCCGGCTGCCCGACGGCCAGCCCGACGGCGAGCGGCGCGGACAGCGCGACGGCGGCGCGTCCGACGGCGGCCCAGGGGACGGGGGTGGGTGCGGGCTTGAACCCGGCGGTGAGCCAGGCGGGCGGGGAGAGCCGTACGGGCCGAGCGGGGCGTGCCATGGGCCCAACCTACGTCGCCGTCGCCGGCGGCCCCCGTCCGCGCGCTGTCCTTCCCGGGGAGCCTTCCCGGGCGGGTTCTTTCGGCCCAGGTCAGACGATGAAGACGTCGAGGGACTGCGTGACGATGTCGATCGGGTTCGCGAACGACCTGGTGCTCACCGTGCTGGACGAGGCGTAGACCAGGCCGATCGGAGTCCGGACGAGATCGAAGGTCCACGCGATCGCGCCGGAGTCGCCCTTCTTGCTGAAGGGAAGAGGTCCGAAGGTTCCGGTCCCCTCGATCGCGAGGGAGCCCGCGAAGAAGGCGTTCTGTCCCGAGTGGTTGACCCAGTGGGAGACGCCGATCTCCTTGACGGTCCCCGTCGTCACCTCGGTCGTCCGGCCGCTCTTGAAGACGAGCATCCCGATGGTGGCCGCCCCTGTCGTGGTGCTGATGGGCACCTCCACCGGTCCCAGGACTCCGTTGATCAGGACGTTGGAGTTGACCTGCGCCGGATCCACCCATGCCGTCGCGCAGTCGACGCTGTTGATGACGCCGTCGAACTCCATTCTGGTGAAACGCTCCAGCACCCCGATGAGATGCTGCGGGCAGACTCCGCCGTCGGCGCGGCCGGGCTGGGCGATGCAGTTCCCCAGCACTCCGGCATTGACGTCCGCGAAGATGTGGTTGCAGCTGATGGCGAGGGTTCTCTGGTCGCGCGGGAACGACCGGCCCGTGGCCAGGCATCCCAGCGTGCCGGTGCTGGCGGGGCTGCTGATCGATACGCCGCCCGATGCCGGCCTGCGCTGGAGGTTGAACATCTGCGTCGCTATCTCCCCGGTGACCACGGGAACGATCGGAACCCTCGACGAGGTCGCGACGCGCAGGCCCATCTCCTCGACGATCAGCGCCTCCACGACGTCGGCGTTCCGCGGCCGGGACAGATAGACGCTCAGGGTGGGTTGGCCCGGCTCGATGACGCTGCTGCGGGGCCCGTACTCGGAGGGTGTGGCCCTGCCGATGCCGACGCCCTGCACGTTGGTCAGTTCGGTCAGCTGCTCCGCGGACCTGAGTCCGCCGCGCTGTTCGCCCTGACCGCTGAGGACCCCTTCGAGCGCGGCTCGCGCGTCGACCAGTTCCGTGGGGAACTGGTCGGGGTCGAATCCGATGTGATCGGATGTCACCTCGGGCTGGGGGATCTCCACGGCCTCGCCGGACTGCGCGAAATCATCGGGCGGAGGTTGGCTGGTTCTCGGCACGGCAGCCTCCTGGAAGGCTCAGAACGAGTGCCCCGCTCTCGGTATCACCTCACGAGAAGCGCTGAATCAAGCGTAGATCCGGGTGAGGGGAGCTCGCCACCCGCGATGTCGCCCCGGCGGTGTCGCCCCCGCGGTGTCGCCACCCTCTGTGTCGCCCCCCGCGGTGTCGCCACCCTCTGTATCGCCACCCTCTGTATCGCCACCCTCTGTATCGCCACCCGCGGTATCGGCGCGCGGGATCGCCGGGCGGAATGCGCCGGACGGCTTCGGCGTGCGGCATCGGCGTCCGCCGTCGCGCCGCGCGTCGTGGCAGAGGTCAGCTGCGGTAGGACTCGACCTCGGTGGCCGGACGGAGGGTCGCCGTGTCCGGGTCCTCGCCGAATTCCGCCTTCGCTCTCCGCTGCCGCAGCAGGTCCCAGCACTGGTCCAGCCGGACCTCCAGTTCCGACAGCCGCGCGCGTTCCTCCGGGAGGAGGCCGCCCGTGCGCTGCCGTAGGGCGCGTTCCTCCTCGACGAGGGCGCCGATGTCGTCCAGGATCTCCTCGTTCTCCATGCCCTCAAGGGTGGACGATCAGCGCGGCCCGCGCAGGTCGAGATCCGCCAGGACCGCCCGGTGGTCGGAGCCGGGCAGGTCAGGGAAGCGCACCTCGCGGACGCTGAAGTCCCTCACCAGGACATGGTCGATCTGGACGAAGGGCGGCAGGGGAGGGCCCTCCATCGGCCACGTCGGCGTGCGGCTCCGGTCCGCCCGCCGTGCCGCGTCCTGGAGCCCGCCCGCCGCGAGGATCGCGCGGAAGGCGGCGTGGTCCTGCGAGGCGTTGAAGTCGCCCGCGACCAGCATGGGCCCGGTGCGCTGCGCCGCGACGGCGTCCTCCACCCGTCCCAGTTCCCGCTTCCACAGGGACACCTGCCCGGGCACCGGCGGCAGCGGGTGCGCCAGCTGGAGCCGTACCGGCACGCCCGCGATCTCCGCCGTGGCACCGGGCATGCCCATGGCCGCCGGGATCGTCCGCCCGTCGGTCAGCGGGTACGAGCTCAGCAGGATCGAGCCGACCGACCCCTCTCCCCGGACGGAGGCGTGGTGGGGCAGCGGACCGGCGAAGGTCTTCGTGAGGGTGGACCGGCAGGCGCTGTCGCACTCCGACACGAACACGAGCTGGGGGCGTTCCCGCCGCACCACCTCGACCAGGGATCCCGTGCCCTGGCCGAATTCGACGTTCGCCGCGAGGACCTTCACGCGCGTCAGCGGCAGCCCGTACGGGATGACGGTCTGCGGCATGTACGGCACGGTGCTCCAGGCGGTCGCGCCCAGCACCAGGACCGATACGAAGGTGAGCACCCGGCGCCGGGCCGCGGCCGCGAGGAGCAGGGCGAGGGCCGCGGGGACCGTGAGCCAGGGGAGGGCCGAGAGGAGTTGGGGGACGGGGGTCGTCGCGTCCGTGTCCAGGGCGCGGCAGGCCGAGATCAGGGCGGGCACCACCATGAGCAGCCCCGCGGCCCAGGCCGTGACGCGGTGCCTGGGCCGGAGGGGCGGCGGCCCGGAGGCCGGCCCCCGGGCCTGCTCCGGGGCAGTTTCGGGGCTCGGCTCGGGGGTCGCTCCGGCGGGGCTGCTGTTCACGGGTTCCGCCGTCTCCCCGTGCTCCGCCGTCTCGACTCGGTCCACCCCGTCAGTGTCGCAGGGCCTGCGCGATCTCCGCCTTCGGTTCGCCCGAGAGCGTCCGATTGCTGCGCGCCGTACCGGTCTTGGACTTCCCGGGTTCCACTCCGTCGATGCTCAGGACGACCGAGTCGAGGAGGTTCCCGTCCGCGTCGCGGAAGGTGACCATGACCGTGTAGTCGGCGTTCGCGTCCTTCGGGTTGGTCGCCGTGATCTCGGCGACCGTCCGGTCCCCGTCGGTGCTCGTCGGGCCGGCCTTCACGTCGCCGGTGGCGTTCACCCCGTCCTTGACCTCGTTCATCTTCTGCTCGGCGGCCGAGGCGACGGCAGCCGTGGCGGTGGAGACGATGTCGCCGGCCGTCTCCTTGACGGTGTCGCAGCCGGTGGCCGTGAGGGTGAGGGCGGTGGTGGCGGCCAGGGACAGGGCCGCTGCCGTGGTGCGTCTCATCGTCCGCCCGCCCCTCAGAGCTTCTCTTCGCGGCCGTACGCCTCGTCCGTCGCGAGCGCCCAGATCACGAAGACCGAGATGGCCATCGAGAACAGCGCCCACCACGGCTGGTACGGCAGGAAGAGGAACTGGAAGAGGAGGTTCAGGGAGGCGAGCGCGATACCGGCGACCCGGCCCCACTCCGCCCCCTTGAGGATCCCGAAGCCGGCGATCGCGACCACGATGCCGAGGATCAGGTGGATCCAGCCCCAGGTGGTGAGGTTGAACTTGAAGACGTAGTCGCCGACCCGGGTGTAGACGTCGTCCTCGGCGATGCCTGCGATGCCCTGGAAGACGTCCATGAAGCCGGTGACGAGCATGAGGACGCCCGCGAAGAGCGTGCCGCCGCTCGCCCAGGCGGCGGAGGAGGACGAGGGCCTGCGGGGTGGTGCCGTGTTCTGGCTCATGGACCCATCGTCGGAGCGTTCGTACCGTTCCGAACGTTCAGCTGGGCCGTACGAGTGAGCGGAGGTACTTCTCCAGTACGGCGTTGAACGCCTCGGGGCGCTCCAGGTTCGGCAGGTGCGCGGCCTCCTCGATCACGGCGAGCGTGGAGTGGGGGAGGAGCGCGTGCATGTCCTCCGCGTCCGCGACCGGGGTGTACGAGTCGTCCCTGCCGACCACGACGAGCGCGGGGAACGGGACCGTCGTCAGCGTCTTCCGGTAGTCCGGGCGCTCGGCCCGGCCCCGCAGGGCGGCGGCCGCGCCGGCCGGGTCGGTCGCGCACATCATGCGGTGCACGTGCGGGGCGGCGTGGGTGTTGTACGGGGCCACCATCCGGTCGAGCACCTCGTCGGCGTATCCGCGCATCGCCGCCGCGCCGTCCGCGATCAGCCGGTCGGCCATGGCGTTCCTCGCGGCCTTGCCCTGGTCGGTCTCGGCGGCGGGGAAGGTGTCGGCGAGGACGAGGCCCCGGACGCGCTCCGGGTGGCGGCGGTAGAGCTCCATGGCGATCTGGCCGCCCATGGAGAGGCCGGCGAGGACACAGTCGTCGATTCCCAGCTCGTCCAGGAGGTCGGTGAGGTCCTCGGCGAAGACGCCGAGATCGGTGGAGTGGGGGGACGCGCCGAGCGGCGTGGTGCCGTAGCCGCGCAGGTCGGGGGCGATCACGCGGTGCGTGCGCGAGAAGTGGTCGAGCTGGGGCTGCCACATCGTGTGGTCGAAGGGGTGGCCGTGGACGAGGAGGAGGGCGGGGCCCTCGCCCCTGTCCGCGTAGTGGATCTCGGCGTTGACGGTACGGGTGACGTCCATGTCCGCAGGCTAGGCAGCCGCAACTGCTCGGTGCAATAAGATCTTTGCTCTCGGTGCAATCGGTCTCACGGAGGGTGGGGGCGTCATGGAGGAGTACCGGAGGATCGCCGACCGGGTCGAGGCCGCCGTGCGGGACGGGCGGCTGCGCCCCGGTGACCGGCTGCCGCCGCAGCGCGTCTTCGCCCGCCGGCACGCCATCGCGAACTCGACGGCCATCCGCGTGTACGGCGAGCTCGCCCGGCGCGGTCTCGTCGTCGGGGAGGTCGGGCGCGGCACCTTCGTCCGGGCCGCGCCCCCGCTCCCGGGGCCCGCGCTCGCCGAGGCCACCGGCGCCGCACCCGTCGACCTCCAGCTCAACTACCCGTCCGCCGAAGGGCAGTCGGAGCTGATGGCGCGCGCCCTCGCCGCCCTCGCCCGGTCCGACGTCCTGGCCGATGCCGTCTCCCGGCCGGCCGCCGCCACCGGCACCCCGGAGGCCCGTGACGCGGCGGCGACCGTGCTCGCCCGGCCCGGCTGGGCACCCGACCCCGAGAGCGTGCTCTTCGCCGGGAACGGCCGGCAGGCCATCGCCGCCGCCCTCTCCGCCCTCGTCCCGGCCGGCGGCCGGCTGGGCGTGGAGTCCCTCACGTATCCCCTGGTCAAAGCGGTGGCGGAGACGCTCGGCATCCGGCTCGTCCCGCTCGCCCTCGACGAGGAGGGGGTGCGGCCCGAGGCGCTCGCGGCGGCCCACCGGGCGGCGCCGCTGGCCGCCGTCTACCTCCAGCCCACCCTGCACAACCCGCTCTCCTCGACCGCGGGGGAAGGGCGCCGGGCCGAACTGGCCGAGCTGCTGCGGAACCTGGACCTGACGGCGGTCGAGGACACCACCTGGGCCTTCCTCGTGCCGGACGCGCCCGCGCCGCTCGCCGCGCACGCCCCCGAGCGGGTCCTCCTCGTCGACAGCCTCTCCAAGCGCCTCGCCCCGGGTCTGACCGTCGGCTATCTCGTCGTCCCCGGACGGCTCCGCGCGGCGGTGGCGGACTCCCTGCGCTCCGGTGCCTGGACGGCGGGCGGGCTCGCCCTCGCGGCCGCCACCCGGTGGACCGGGGACGGGACGGTCGCGGAGGTGGTCGCGGCCAAGCGGGCCGACACGCGGGCCCGGCACGCCCTGGTCCGGAGCCGGCTCGCCGGGCAGACCGTCCGGACCTCCCCGTACGCGTACTACTGCTGGTGGGAGCTGCCCGCGCCCTGGCGGGCGGAGGCCTTCACGGCGGCGGCCGCCGCACGCGCGGGCGTGGCGGTCACCCCGGGCGGCGCCTTCGCGGTGGGCGGCCGGGACGGTGCGGGGGCGGCGCCGGACGCGATCCGGATCGGGCTCGCCTCCCCGCCGCGAGCGATGCTCGACGAGGCGCTGGGGCGACTGGCGGCGCTGGCGGCGGAGGTCTGAACGGCCCTCCTCCGCGGCCGCGTTCCTTGCGCTCCCTATCCTGGACATGTATGGTCCAGGATATGAAGATGAGCGAGGGCGTGGAATGGGCACTGCACAGCTGCCTGAACCTGGCCTGGATCGGGTCCGGGCGGGCGGTCACCGCCGCGCGTCTCGCGTCCTATCACGAGCTGCCCCCCGCCTATCTCAACAAGCAGCTCCAGGCGCTCGCCCGTGCCGGGATCGTCACCTCGGTCTCCGGGCCCAAGGGGGGCTTCCGGCTGGCGCGCGCGCTCGACCGGATCACGCTGATGGACGTCGTCGCCGCGGTCGAAGGCCCTGATGAGGCCTTCCGCTGCACCGAGATCCGCCAGAAGGGACCCGGCGCGGGGGCGCCGGAGACGTACGCCGCGGAGTGCGCCATCGCCGGGGCCATGGGGCGGGCCGACCTGGCCTGGCGCCGGGAGCTCATGGCCCAGACCCTGGACGACGTCCGGGCGCGGGCCGAACTCCAGGCACCGGCAGCGCCCGAACGGCTCCGCCGCTGGTTCGCCAACGCCTGACACGGCCGCCCTCCCGGTTGCGGGAGGGCTTCTGAAGGGGGTGATTCTGGATGTTAGATGTCCAGATTGAGAACGAGGGGACGGGGAAGGCGAAGGGCACGGCGCGCGGGGGGCAACCCGCGGTCGCCGCCGTGACGCTCGGCATCTTCACCGTCATGACCGCCGAACTGCTGCCGGTCGGACTGCTCACACCGGCCGCCGCCGACCTCGCCGTCTCCGAGGGCACCGCCGCCCTCATGGTGACCGTGCCCGGCCTCGTCGCGGCCCTCGCCGCACCGCTCGTCACCGTCCGCGCCGCCGGGGCCGACCGCAGGTCGCTCCTGGTCGCCTTCCTGCTCCTCGCCGCGGCCGCCAACCTCGTCTCGGGCCTCGCAGGACACCTCGCGGTCGTCCTCGCCGCCCGGGTCCTGCTCGGCATCGCCATCGGCGGCTTCTGGGCGCTGGCCGGCGGCCTCGCGCCCCGGCTCGTGCCCGCCGGCGCCGTGGGCCGGGCCACCGCCGTGATCTTCGGCGGCGTCTCCGCCGCCTCGGTCCTCGGCGTCCCCGCGGGCACCCTCCTGACCGAGCGGGCCGGCTGGCGCTGGGCGTTCGCGGCCACCGGGGTCCTCGCCCTGCTCGCGGCGGCCGCACTCCGGGCGCTGCTGCCGCGCCTGCCGGGAAGGGGCGCGGGAGCGGGAGCAGGAACGGGCGCGGGAGCGGGAGCGGGAGCGGGCGCGGGCGCGGGAGCGGAGAGGGGCGCGGCAGCGGACGCCGGCGTGGGTACGGACAGGGGCGCGGGCCCGGGGTCCGGCACCGCCGCCGTCCGCGCGGGCCCGGGGTCCGGCACCGCCGCCGCTCGCCCGGGCCCGGCCGCCCTCCTCGCCCTCCCCCGCCGCAACCGGCGCGTGCGGGCCGGGCTGCTGCTCACCCTCGCCCTCGTCACCGGGCACTTCCTCGCGTACTCCTTCGTCCGCCCGCTGCTCACCGACCACTCCGGGATCTCCGGCTCGCTCCTGGGCGCCCTGCTCCTCGGCTACGGCGTCGCGGGGGTCGCCGGGAACTTCCTCGTCGGCTCCCGTGCCGCCCGCTCCCCGGGCCGCACGCTCGCGGGCATCGCCGCCGCGCTCGGCACCGTCCTCCTCGCGGGCTTCCTCATCGGCGACTCGGCGATCGCGGGCGCCGGGCTGCTGCTCCTCTGGGGGCTCGCCTACGGCGGGGTCTCGGTCGCGCTCCAGTCCTGGTTCATGGCCGCCGCCCCCGACGACGTCGAGACGGCCACCGGTCTCAACGTGAGCGTCTTCTGCCTCGCGATCGCGCTCGGCGCCCTCCTCGGCGGGCTCCTGGCCGACGCGTACTCCCTCGACACGGTGCTCCTCGCGGGCGCCGCACTGACCCTGGCCGCGTTCCCCGTGGCCGTACTCTCCGGAAGGAACGATCACTCATGACCGCCCAGTCCTCCACCGCCGCCCAGTCCTCCACCACCGCTCGGACCGTCGTCGACCAGCGGGTCATCACCAACCCCGGCACCCTCCACGACCCGACCCCCTTCGGCTACAGCCACGCCGTGTCCGCGCCCGGCGAGCTCGTCTTCATCGGCGGTCAGTACGCCTCCGACGCGTCCGGCGCGCCCATCCCCGTCGACTTCGCCGCCCAGGTCGAGCTCTCGCTCATCAACCTGCGGCTCGCCCTCGAAGGCGTCGGCCTCGGTCCGGAACACGTCGTCCGCCTCGGCTCGTACATCGTCGACCACGACATGGCCAAGCTGGAGGCCCTCGGCAAGGGTCTGCACGCCCACTTCGGCGAGCGGCTGCCGGCCCAGACCCTCAGCGGCGTCGCTGCGCTCGCCCTGCCGGGCATGCTCTTCGAGATCGACGCGGTCGCCGTGCGCCCGGCCGCCTGACCTCACGGCCCCGACCCCACGCCCGGCCTCCGCCTCGCCCGCTCCCCACGCCCGGCCTCCGCCTGATCCACTTGCGGGGTGCCGGGCGCGGGTGTGCCCTTGAGGGTGCGGGAAGCAGCAGGGGGGCGAGAGACGAAGGAGCTCCTGCCATGGCCGCACACGCAGCGATACCCGTCCGGAAGCCGTTCAGCACGCACGGCCTGGCCACCCCGATCGTCATCGGTGTCCTGTACGGCCTCTACGCGGCGACCGTGGCCCGCCAGGGCGGCCCCACCACCCTGGGGCAGCTGTGGCTCGGCATCATCTCGGCCGTGGTCCTCGCCGCCGGGATCTACGTCCTCCGGCGCTACGGCCGCGCCCTGCCCCGCGAGGCACGGGCCGCCGCCTGGGCGTCCCTGACCGGCATCGCGGTCGGCTTCCTCTACAGCCTCTCGGGCGCCAGCGTCCTGTCGTCGAGCGGACTCGGACTGGCCTTCGGCGCGCTCAACGGCGCCGCCGCCTACTACCTCTTCTACACCCACGAGGACGCCGAAGGACGGCCCGCGCCGTACTGAGGGGCCCCACCCCCGGCAGGACCCCTCCCGCCGTCGCGGCGCCGGCCGTCGCGGCGGCGCCGGTGGTAGGCGACCGCCACGGCCGCGAGCAGCACCGGCCAGGCCAGGAGCGGCGCGTAGCAGACGACCAGCAGGGCGTCCTGCGCCGGTGTGGAGGGGGTACCGGGACCCAGGTCCGCGTACGCGGCGTACACGCCCCAGGCGACGATCGCGCACAGCCCGGCCACCCCGGCCAGGGCCGCGCCGGTCGCGGCGGCCGGGTTCACCCGGCGCCCGCCGAGGAACGGCATCCAGCGCGGGAAGACCTCGCCCCAGGGACGGACGAGCCCCAGGGTGAGGAAGGCGAGCAGTTCGGACACGAGGCTGAGGGAGACGACGTACAGGGACTCCCCCACACCCATGGCGTTCCACCCGGCGTCCTCCATGACCGGCAGCCCGGCGACGAGCGCGAGCCGCCACAGCCCTGACGGGAGGACGACGAGCGGAACGGCGTGGGCGGCGAGGGCGGCCCAACGGGGCACGTCGGGAAGGGCCTTGATTCTCATCATGGGACCAGCGTCCCGCCGGACCCCGCCCCCGGCCGTCGCCCCGGAGGCCGTTCCGCCTCCGCCGGGCGGGGGAGGCGCGCTCCTCCCGGAGGACGCCGCCACGCGGAAGAGCCACCGCCACGCGGAAGAGCCGCCTCCGCCGCTCTGGCGATCAGGCGGCGGTCGACGGAGACTGGGAGGAGCGCTCTCTTTCGCGCGCGTCTGCTCCGCGCCCTCTTCCCCCGGAGGATCCACGGTATGACCGACCTCGCCATCGAGACCGAGGGCCTGGTCAAGGTCTTCGGCAGCAACCGTGCCGTCGACGGCATCGACCTCCGCGTGCCCACCGGGACCGTGTACGGGGTCCTCGGGCCGAACGGCGCCGGCAAGACCACCGCCGTCAAGATGCTCGCCACCCTGCTCCGCCCCGACGCCGGCCGGGCCCGCGTCTTCGGCAAGGACGTCGTCAAGGACGCCGACACCGTGCGGGGCCGGGTGAGCCTCACCGGGCAGTACGCCTCCGTCGACGAGGACCTGACCGGTACCGAGAACCTCGTCCTGCTCGGCCGGCTGCTCGGCCACACCCGCCCCGCCGCCCGCGAGCGCTCCGCGCAGCTGCTCGCCGCGTTCGGGCTCGCGGAGGCCGCCGACAAGCAGGTCAAGAACTACTCGGGCGGCATGCGGCGCCGCATCGACATCGCCGCGTCCATCCTCAACACCCCCGACCTGCTGTTCCTCGACGAGCCGACCACCGGCCTCGACCCGCGCAGCCGCAACCAGGTCTGGGACATCGTCCGCGCGGTGGTCGCCCAGGGCACCACCGTCCTGCTGACCACCCAGTACCTGGACGAGGCCGACCAGCTGGCCTCCCGGATCGCCGTCATCGACCACGGCAGGGTGATCGCCGAAGGGACGAAGGGCGAGCTGAAGGCCTCCGTCGGCTCCGGCTCCGTGCACGTACGCCTCCGGGACCCCGAGCAGCGGCCCGAGGCCCGGCAGGTGCTCGTGGACGCCCTGAACGCCACCGTCCAGCTGGACGCCGACCCGGTCGCGCTCACCGCCACCGTCAACGGCCACGGGACGGACCTCGGCGCCGCCGAGCAGGCCGCGCGGGCCCTGGCCGAGCTGGCGCGGGCCGGGATCACCGTCGACAACTTCGCGCTGGGCCAGCCCAGCCTCGACGAGGTCTTCCTGGCACTGACGGACAGGAAAGGAACGGCGGCATGACCGTCACCACCGGCAAGGACACCCCGACGACCGACACGCTCGACTTCGTCGCCCCGAAGGCCGACGAACTCGCGGCGCTGCTCGTGGGCCACGCCCGCCCGCCGCGCCCCAGCGCGCTCTCCGCCTCGATGACCTTCGGCTGGCGGGCCATGCTGAAGATCAAGCACGTGCCGGAGCAGCTGTTCGACGTGACGGCGTTCCCGATCATGATGGTGCTGATGTACACGTACCTCTTCGGAGGTGCGCTGGCCGGCTCCGTCTCGTCGTACATCCAGTTCCTGCTGCCCGGCATCCTCGTGATGAGCGTCGTGATGATCACGATGTACACGGGGGTCTCGGTCAACACCGACATCGAGAAGGGCGTCTTCGACCGCTTCCGCACCCTGCCGATCTGGCGGCCGGCGCCGATGGTCGGCTATCTCCTCGGCGACGTCGTCCGCTATCTGATCGCCTCGGCCGTGATGCTGACCGTCGGCATGCTCATCGGCTACCGGCCCGACGGCGGGATCGTGGGCGTGCTGCTCGGGGTCGCGCTGCTCGTGGTCTTCTCGTTCGCGTTCTCGTGGATCTGGACCATGTTCGGACTGCTGCTGCGCAGCGAGAAGTCCGTCATGGGCGTCTCGATGATGGTGATCTTCCCGCTGACGTTCCTGTCGAACGTCTTCGTCGACCCGAAGACGATGCCGGGCTGGCTCCAGGCCTTCGTCAACAACAGCCCGGTGACCCACCTGGCGACGGCGGTGCGCGAACTGATGGCGGGCAACTGGCCGGCCGCCGACATCGCCTGGTCGCTCGGGTGGTCGGCGGTGCTCGTGCTCGTCTTCGGAGCGATCACCATGCGGCTCTACAACCGCAAGTGACGGACCGCTCCTACCCGCGCGGGGCGGTCTGCTGGACCGCCCAGCGGTTGCCGTCCGGGTCGGCGAAGAAGACGAACGAGCCCCACGGCATGTCGGCGATGTCGCTGACCGTGATCCCGCGCGCGGTGAGCTCGCGATGCGCCTCCTCGATGTCGGCGACGACCACCTGCATGTTGTCCAGGGAGCCCGGCGCCATCTCGGTGAGGCCCTTGCCGAAGGCGATCGAGCAGGCCGAGCCCGGCGGGGTCATCTGCACGAACCGGATGTCGTCGTTGACGGGCACGTCGTGGTCGGCGTGGAAGCCGACCTGCTCGTAGAAGGCCTTGGCGCGGTCGACATCGGTGACGGGGACGGCGATCAGTTCCAGCTTGATGTCCATGAAGGCATCATGCGACGGGAGCCGACCCGGCGCACGGCGTGCGCCGCCTGGTGGTTGACCTTCCCCCGCGGGGAAGGCACAGCATCGGGCGTGCCGGGCGGAAGGCCCGGTACAGGGAGGAGAATCGAGCTGTGCGCGACGAAGAGCCCAGGCCCGCGAACGTGTCCGGGCCGATGCTGACCATCGGGGACTTCGCCCGCGCCTCCCGGCTCTCCGCCAAGGCGCTGCGCCGCTACGACGAGCTCGGCCTGCTGCCGCCCGCCCGCGTCGACCCGTTCACCGGCTACCGCTACTACGCCGTGGAACAGCTCGAACGGGCCCGGCTGATCGCCTGGCTGCGCGGCATCGGCATGCCGCTCGCCGAGGTGGGACGGGTCTGCGCGCTGTACGCGTCGGACGCGTCGGGCGCGGCCCGCGCGATCCGCGGCTACTGGGCGCGGGTCGAGTCGGAGACCGCGGCGCGGCGGGATCTGGCGGCCTCCCTGGTGGACCGGCTGAAGGGACCCGCCGAGATGACCGAAGAGACGACCGACCAGACGACCGGTGAGACGACCGACCAGACGACCGACGAGACGGCCGACCAGACGACCGGTGAGACGACCGACCAGACGACCGGTGAGACGACCGACGAGACGGCCGACGGGGTGCGCGATCGGGTGACCGGGCGGGTGACCGGGCGGGTGGGCGCCGCGTACGCCGGGGCGGATGCCCGGGCGGCCACCGGGGTGCCCGGGCGACCCGCCTTCGTCCTGCGGACCGCCGTACGGCTCGACCGCGGCCTCGTCCGCGCCGCCCAGCAGGACGCGGCCCACGCGGGCCCGCACCTGCTGGCCGTCGCCGACGGGTACGGCCCCGAGGGCGAGCGGGCCGCGCTGGCCGCGGTCGGAGCGCTGGAGGCCGTACCGCCGCCGGCCCGCTCGGCGCGCGCCGGGGACGTGCTCAACACCCTGGAGGACGCGGTGCGCACGGCCGACGGCGCGGTCTCCGGACTCGCCGGGTCGGGCACGACCCTGACCGCGGCCGTGTGGACGGGCGGCCGTCTGGCCCTCGCACACGTGGGCGACTCGCGGGCGTACCTGCTGCGGGACGGCGCGTTCGTCCGCCTCACCCGTGACCACACCGTCGTGCAGGCCCTCGTCGACGCGGGCGAACTGGACCCGGCCGAGGCGGCGGACCGCCCCGACCGGGCGCTGCTCCTGAAGGCCCTGGACGGCGGGGACGTGCCGCCCGAGCCGGAGCTCGGAGTCCACGAGACGCGGCCCGGCGACCGCTATCTGCTGTGCACGGACGGCCTTTCGGCGGTCGCGGCGGCCGATGACATCCGCCGCGCGCTCGCCGCGGGCGTCGGTCCGGACGAGGCGGCGGAGGCCCTGGTCGCGCTGGCGCGGGACCTGGGCGGCCCGGACAACGTGGCGTGCGTGGTGGCGGACGTGGTGCCCGCCTGAGGACGCCCCGTCAGTCCCCCGCGCCCCGTACGACCACCACCGGGCACGGGGCGTGCTGGGTCACCCTGGTGGAGACGGAGCCCAGGACCGCCGCCTTGAAGCCGCTGTGGCCGCGGTCGCCGACGACCAGCAGGGACGCGCCCTCGGCCTGGTCGATCAGGGCCTGGGCCGGGTTGCCGCTGACGACCGTCCGGGTCACGCCGGCGGCGACGGCCGGGTCGAGTGCCTCGGCCAGGGACTCGTCCAGGGACTGCTCGGCGAGCATCTGGGGGTTGAAGTCCGGCGGCACCCCGGGCGCCGCCGCCCAGGACGCCGGGTACTCCCATCCGATGACCGCCTGGAGGGAGTCCCCGGTGAGGGCGGCCTGCCCGGCCGCCCACCGCAGCGCCTTCAGGGACGGTTCCGAGCCGTCCACGCCCACCACGATCCTGCCGGCCATCGCCGACCTCCGTTCGTTGTCGGGAACCCTCCCCCACAACGTAACAAAAGGATCAATCCAGTCGCAGATCGGCCAATTGCTTCTCGAACGGGACGACCTCGTCGTCGTCGAGCCGCCGGGACGGCCGGGCCGCGACCGTGTCCGCGAACTCGTTCCCGGCCCGGGTGATCCGGGTGGGCAGCCCCTCGCCCCATCCCGTCGGGGAGGCCTCGCCGCCGCCGGTGCCCCAGTCCTCCGACGCCGCGTAGACGGCGGTCGGTACGACGAGCGCCCGCAGATAGGCGAAGAGCGGCCGCAGGGCGTGGTCCAGGACGAGCGAGTGCCGGGCGGTGCCGCCGGTCGCCCCGATGAGGACCGGGGTGCCGGTCAGCGCGGCCGGATCGATCAGGTCGAAGAACGACTTGAACAGACCGCTGTACGAGGCGGTGAAGACCGGGGTCACCGCGATGACCCCGTCGGCGCCGGTCACCGCGTCGATCGCGTCCTGGAGCCGCCCGGAGGGGAAGCCGGTCACGAAGTTGTTCGCGATGTCCACGGCCAGGTCGCGCAGTTCGACGACCTGGACGTCGACGGCGTACTCCTGCTCGGTGAGCCGGTACCGCGCGGCCTGGAGGAGCCGGTCGGTGAGCAGCCGGGTGGAGGAGGGAGAGCTGAGGCCGGCGGAGACGGCGACCAGCTTCAGGGTCTGCATGGCTTACGACTCCTTCTGCGTACGGGTCTTGAGGACGGCCGGGTGGAGCGGCGCCGTGTCCGGGACGCCGGCCGGGCGCAGGTTGGCGAACTCCTTGCGGAGCACCGGCACGACCTCCTCGCCGAGGATGTCGAGCTGCTCCAGGACGGTCTTGAGCGGCAGTCCCGCGTGGTCGACGAGGAACAGCTGGCGCTGGTAGTCGCCCACGTAGTCGCGGAAGGACAGGGTGCGCTCGATGACCTCCTGCGGGGAGCCGACGGTCAGCGGGGTCTCCCGGGAGAACTCCTCGAGGGAGGGGCCGTGGCCGTAGACCGGCGCGTTGTCGAAGTACGGACGGAACTCCCGTACCGCGTCCTGCGAGTTCTTGCGCATGAACACCTGGCCGCCGAGGCCGACGATCGCCTGCTCGGGCGTGCCGTGGCCGTAGTGGGCGTACCGCTGGCGGTAGAGGCGGACCATCTTCTCGGTGTGCTGCTTGGGCCAGAAGATGTGGTTCGCGAAGAACCCGTCGCCGTAGTAGGCCGCCTGCTCGGCGATCTCGGGGGAACGGATGGAGCCGTGCCAGACGAACGGCGGGACGTCGTCGAGCGGGCGCGGGGTGGAGGTGAAGCCCTGGAGGGCGCTGCGGAACTTGCCCTCCCAGTCGACCACGTCCTCCCTCCACAGCTTGTGGAGGAGCGCGTAGTGCTCGATGGCGAGCGGGATGCCCTGCCGGATGTCCTGACCGAACCACGGGTAGACGGGGCCGGTGTTGCCGCGGCCCATCATCAGGTCCACACGGCCGTCGGCGAGGTGCTGGAGGGTCGCGTAGTCCTCGGCGATCTTCACCGGGTCGTTGGTGGTGATCAGCGTGGTCGAGGTGGAGAGGATCAGGTTCTCCGTGCGGGCGGCTATGTGCCCGAGGAGGGTGGTGGGGGAGGAGGGCACGAACGGCGGGTTGTGGTGCTCACCGGTCGCGAAGACGTCCAGCCCGACCTCCTCGGCCTTGAGCGCGATGGCGACGGTGTTCTTGATCCGCTCGTGCTCGGTGGGGGTGCGGCCAGTGGTGGGGTCGGTCGTCACGTCGCCGACGGTGAAGATCCCGAACTGCATCGTGCTCACCTCTCGCGTTCCTGGTGCCTGGCGGCTAGTGGTTGAAGCTTAAACTATCAGGCTCAACGGTGCCACCCCTCCGTCTATTCCGGCCCGTACTCTGGGGCGCATGACCGATCTGGAGCGCTGGAAAGAGCGCGGCGTGATGCTCCGCGTCTTCGTCTACGTCTTCGCGACGCACGCGTTCGCCGGCTTCGTCTGGATCCTGTTCTACGTCGGGCAGAACGCCCAGAAGTAGGAGCCGCCCAGAGGCCCGCGCGCGGGTTCCCCAGTGGGGCCCGCCACGTACCGCCGGAAAGCGGCCCTCACGTAAAGTCGCGCAGGTGAACGGTGCGATAGCGGTCGTCGGAATCGGCGCGGACGGCTGGGACGGGCTCCCCGAGAACTCCCGCCGTGTCCTGCGGACCGCCGAGGTCCTGATCGGCGCCCCCCGCCAGCTCGGCCTCCTCCCCGGCGGCGACTGCCCCGGCGAGCGCGTCACCTGGCCCTCTCCGCTCCGCCCCGCCGTCCCCGGACTGCTCGCCGCCCACCAGGGCCGGACGATCGCCGTCCTCGCCAGCGGCGACCCCTCCTTCTACGGCATCGGCCGCACCCTCGCCGAGACCGTCGGCGCCGACCGCCTCCGGATCCACCCGCACCCGTCCTCCGTCTCGTACGCCGCCGCCCGCCTCGGCTGGCCCCTGGAAGCCGTCGAGACCGTCTCGCTCGTCGCCCGGCCCCTCGCCGCGCTGTCCGCCGCGCTCCACCCCGGGCGCCGGCTCCTCGTCCTCGGCGAGGGCCCCGGGACTCCCGCGCGGGTCGCGGCCCTGCTCCGGGAGACCGGCTGGGGCGGCACCCGGATCCGGGTCCTGGAGCAGCTCGGCGGGGACCGCGAGCGGGTCCTCGACGGGACCGCCGCCGACTGGCCGTACGAGCGGACCGACGCGCTCCACGTGCTCGCCCTCGACTGCGAACGGGACCGGGACGCGCTGCGGCTCGGCACGGTGCCGGGCCTGCCGGACGAGGCGTACGAACACGACGGCCAGCTCACCAAGCGGTACGTGCGCGCCGCCACCCTCGCCGCCCTCGCACCCGCGCCCGGCGAACTCCTCTGGGACATCGGCGGCGGCTCCGGCTCCATCGGCATCGAATGGATGCGGGCCCACCGCTCCTGCCGGGCGGTCGCGGTCGAGAAGTCGGAGGAACGGGCGGCGCGGATCACCCGGAACGCCGACCGCCTCGGCGTGCCCGCCCTCCGGGTGGTGACGGCCTCGGCCCCCGACGGTCTCGCCGGTCTCCCGGCCCCCGACGCCGTCTTCATCGGCGGCGGCCTCACCGCCCCCGGCCTCCTCGACGCCTGCTGGGACGCGCTGCCCGCAGGCGGCCGGCTCGTCGCGAACACCGTGACGCTGGAGTCCGAGGCGCTGCTCGCCGACCGCTACCGCCGCCACGGCGGCGAACTGGTCCGGCTCGCCGTGGCCGCCGCCGTCCCCGTGGGCGGCTTCACCGGCTGGCGCCAGGCGATGCCGGTCACGCAGTGGTCCGTAACGAAAGGTTCTGAAGAGCGATGACCGTCTACTTCATCGGCGCGGGTCCCGGCGCGGCCGACCTGATCACCGTGCGCGGCGCGCGGACGCTCGCGACGTGCGGGGTGTGCCTGTACGCGGGCTCCCTCGTCCCGACCGAGCTGCTCGCCGAGTGCCCGCCGGACGCGCGGCTCGTCGACACGGCGCGGATGGACCTGGACCAGATCGTCGCCGAGATCGCCGCCGCCCACGAGGCCGGCCA
Organism: Streptomyces sp. NPDC056480; assembly: GCF_042795405.1. NCBI lineage: Bacteria > Bacillati > Actinomycetota > Actinomycetes > Kitasatosporales > Streptomycetaceae > Streptomyces > Streptomyces sp. NPDC056480. The sequence continues at coordinate 33,426 of NZ_JBHTSA010000034.1, forward strand.
GGACGTGGCCCGGCTGCACTCGGGCGACCCGTCGGTGTTCAGCGCGATGGCCGAGCAGATGCGCCGCCTCGACGCGGCCGGCATCCCGTACGAGGTCGTCCCCGGCGTCCCGGCCTTCGCCGCCGCCGCTGCCGCGCTGAAGCGGGAGCTCACGGTCCCGACGGTCGGCCAGACGGTCATCCTCACCCGCATCGCCCAGCAGGCCACGCCCATGCCCGAGGGCGAGGACCTGGCGACCCTGGGCCGCAGCGGCGCGCTGCTCGTCCTGCACCTGGCAGCGCGGTACGTGGACCGGGTCGTCGCCGAACTCGTCCCCCACTACGGCACGGACTGCCCGGCGGCGGTCGTGGCGATGGCCAGCCGCCCCGACGAGATCGTGCTGCGGGGCACGCTCGAGGACATCGCGGCGCAGCTGAAGGAGGCCGGCATCACGAAGACGGCCGTCATCCTGGTCGGCCGCACGCTGGCCGCATCGGAGTTCCGCGACAGTCACCTGTACGACCCGGCACGCGACCGCCACACCTGCTGACGCGCCTGCCTGTCCGCCTGTCTCCCTGTCCGCCTGTCTTCCTGTCCGTCTGCCGAGGCGTGCCGACGCCTGTCGGTGTCGCCGGCGCACGGACGCGCCGGGGCCCCGGGGAGTCCGATCCCCGGGGCCCCGCGCGTGGACGTCAGGGCTCCGACGTCGTGCGGTCAGGCGTTGGGACGCTTGCCGTGGTTCGCGTTCTTCTTCTTGCGGGCGCGCCTCTTGTTGCCTCGCTTGGCCATGGGGCTCCCTCTCGCTACGGGGGTGATGTGCTGGTAAGCCTAGGTTCGTGACCCGGGGGCCGCATGTCGGCCGTCAGAGGCATGCGGTCTCATGGAGACGTGACTGTCTACGACGTGGCCCGGGCGCTGCCGGGCATCGAGGAACTGCGCGACCACAGCCGGGGGCTCGCGATGGTGGAGGCCGTGCTGAGCCCGGAGTGGGAGAGCCGGTACTACTCCTTCGACGCCTACTGGTCGGAGACCGAGCAGCTGGCGTCGATGAAGGACGGCCAGGGCGGCGAGTACACGATCGTCCTGTCCGAGGCGGGTGCCTTCGCGCGCGGCTTCGACCACGAGTCGCCGATGAGCCCGTACGGGGCCGTCGCCGACGGGGAGACCTGGCCCGGGGTGCTCGACGGGGTCCCGGAGGCGTTCCGGGAGTACCTGACGGAGCCCGCCTTCACGGACGAGGACGGGATCCACGTGACCACCGCGTGTCTGTGGCGCGAGACCGCCGACACGGCCTGGCACACGGGCCCGGTCGAGTTCACCGACCTGGAGGACCAGGAGGACCCGGACGGCTCCGGCGGCCTCTTCCACCACCTGACGGACCGCTCGGCGGAGGCGTACGCGGAGTGGGCGTCGGACTACTACGAGCGGTCGGTCGACCTCGACGCGGTCCGGCACGTCCTCGCCCTGCGCCCGCTGACGGCGGAGATCGTCGCCGCCCTCAACCCGGAGGTGACGCTCGCGGACCTCGCCGAGGACGCACAGGAGATCGGCTACCCCACGGCCTGACGAGCGCGGACGGCGAAGGAGCCGCACGTGGTGACCGCCCGGCCCGGCCCCCGCCGAGGACCGCCGAAGGGCCGCCCGTTCCCGCCACCGCCAGGGCCCGGCGGTGGGCCGCCCGTTCCCGCCACCGCCGGGGGCCGGCTGTCGCGCGGCTCCGTCCGGCCGGGCGACGGCCGGCCAGGAACCGCCCTGTCCCGGCGCAGACGGCCGGCCAGGAACCGCCCTGTCCCGGCGCAGACGGCCGGCCAGGAACCGCCCTGTCCCGGCGCAGACAGGCCTGCCAAGGGCCGGCCTGTCTCGCCGCAGGCCGTCGGCTAGGAGCCGGCCGGTCCCTTCGCCGTCGACCGGCCCACCACCGTCCCCGCCCGGTCGATGCAGATCACGTCCACCGCCACCGGGGCGCCCCTGAGCACCTCCAGGGCCTCGTCGCGGGCCCGGGCGGCCACCAGGTCGCCCAGCGGCACGTGCGCGGCCTCGCAGAGGCGGAGGGCCGCAAGGCCCGTGTTCGCCCCGGCGATCTCCGCCGCGAGGGACTCCGACGCGCCCCCCGCGCGGGCCAGCTCCGCCAGGAAGCCCTTGTCGACCTGGGAGCGGGCCGAGTGGAGGTCCAGATGGCCGGCGGCCAGCTTGGAGAGCTTCGCGAAGCCGCCGCAGATCGTGAGGCGGCCGACGGGATGGCGGCGGATGTACTTGAGGACCGCGCCCGCGAAGTCGCCCATGTCGAGGAGCGCGATCTCCGGCAGGTCGTAGAGGGCCGCGACGGTCCGCTCCGACGTCGAGCCCGTGCAGCCCGCCACGTGCGTCAGACCGCCCGCGCGGGCCACGTCCACGCCCCGGCGGATCGAGTCGATCCACGCCGAGCACGAGTACGGGACCACGATCCCCGTCGTACCGAGGATCGACAGGCCGCCCAGGATGCCGATCCGGGGGTTCCAGGTGGAGCGGGCGATCTCGGCGCCGTCGTCGACGGAGACGGTGATCTCGACGTCACCGCTCCCGCCGTGCCGGGCCGCCACCTGCGCCACGTGCTCCCGCATGAGCTGCCGGGGCACCGGGTTGATCGCCGGCTCGCCGACCTCCAGGGGCAGGCCGGGCAGGGTGACCGTGCCGACGCCGTCACCGGCCCGGAAGACGACGCCCGCGCCGGCCGGCAGGAGCCGTACCGTCGAGCGGATCACGGCGCCGTGCGTGACGTCCGGGTCGTCCCCCGCGTCCTTGGTCACGGCTGCCATGGCCGTACCGGCGCCGGCGTCGAGGGACTCCGCCGTGAGCGCGAAGGACGGCGTCTGGCCCTTCGGCAGTGTGACGGTCACCGGGTCCGGGAAATCGCCGGTCAGGAGCGCGGTGTACGCGGCCGTCGTCGCCGCCGTCGCGCAGGCACCCGTCGTCCACCCCGGGCGGAGACCCGTGTGCTTGAGTTGGGCCTCACGCCCGCCGCCTGAAGTCACGAAGAGGCTCCTGTGCACATACTCATTCTCGGGGGGACCACCGAGGCCCGCGCCCTGGCGGGACTGCTGCACGCCGAGGCCCGGGTCACCAGTTCCCTCGCGGGGCGGGTGGCGAGCCCGAGGCTGCCCGAGGGCGAGGTGCGGATCGGCGGGTTCGGCGGCGTCGACGGGCTCGTGGAGTGGATCGGCGGGCACGCCGTGGACGCGGTCATCGACGCCACGCATCCCTTCGCCGAGCGGATCAGCTTCAACGCGGCCCGGGCGGCCGCCACCGCCCATGTTCCCCTGCTGGCGCTGCGCCGACCCGGCTGGGTCCCGGGGGAGGGCGACGACTGGCGCTCCGTGGCCTCCCTGGAGGCGGCGGCCGGGGCCCTCGGCGGCCTCGGCGAACGGGTCTTCCTGACGACCGGCCGGATGGGCCTCGCGGCCTTCGCGGACCGCCGGGAGTGGTTCCTGGTCCGCTCGGTGGACGCCCCGGAGGCCCCGATGCCGGCCCGCACGGAGATCCTCCTCGACCGGGGGCCGTTCACCCTGGACGGGGAGCGGGAGATCCTGGCCCGCCACCGGATCGACGTCCTGGTGACGAAGGACAGCGGCGGCGCGGCGACCGCCCCGAAACTGGCCGCGGCCCGCGAGGCGGGCCTCCCGGTCGTCGTGGTCCGGCGCCCCCCGGTCCCGGAGGGCGTACCGGTGGCGGCGACCCCGGAGGAGGCCGCCGCCCGGGTGCTCAGCCGTCGCTGGGAGTGCCGAGTTCGGTGACCTCGACCCAGTTCACGCGCGGGTCCGTCGCCTCGATGACGTTGTTCCAGGTGTCGATGGCGACGACGCCGTAGAGCACGGTCTCGCCGTCGGCCGCGCTGCCGTGGAGGAACGACGTCGCGTGCTCCGTGAGCTCCGTGACGGAGTGGGCGATCCAGCCCGTGGTGCCCTCGCCGTCGTCGTACCACTCGGCCTTGTAGACCTTGTAGAGCTTGATGTCGTCCTCGGGGCCGGGCGTCCACTCCAGGAGCACGCCGTCCTCGCGCGGGGTCGCCCTGAGGCCGGTGACCGGCGCGGGGGCGACGAGGTCGCCCCGGGTCGTGAGGGTGGTCGTGGCGGCGGCGGACACGTTGCCGGCCCGGTCCACGGCCTTGACCGTGTACCGGTACGTGGTGCCGGGGTCGACCCACGGCTGGACGTGCTTCGTGCCGGTGACCGTGGCGACGAGCTCGTCACCGACGTAGACCCGGTAGGCGGCCACGTCCTTGGCGGTGGGGGCGGTCCAGGTGAGGACGGCGCCCGAGGTGTCGTTCTCCACCGCCGTCAGGGACGTGGGCGCTGCCGGGGCCGTGCGGTCGACCGTGGTGACGGTGAGGTCGGTGCCGCCCCAGGACTCGTTGCCGGCCTTGTCCACGGCGCGGAGCTCGTAGAGGAACGATTCGCCGGTGGCCGGCGGGGAGTTCACGTACGAGGTGCCGGTGATCAGGGCGGTGGCGCTGCTGACCCTGGCCCAGGCGGTGGTGGGGAGCCGCCGGTAGAGGCGGTACCCGGCGTGGTCCATCTCCTTGTTGGCGGCCCACTTCACGGTGACCTTGTTGAGCGCGCCGTCGTACGCGAGGGACGCGCCGGCCGGCGCGAGCGGGCGGACCTTGTCGACGGCGGCCGACGTGTTCGGCGTGTAGCCGAACTTGACGTTCGCGGCGCCCCGCCAGGCCGCGTAGTACACGCTGACGGTGTGCCGGCCCGCCGGGATCGTCACGGCGACGGCCTTCTTCTGCGTGGTGGAGACGTCCTTCCACAGGTCGATCCTGCGCACGCCGTCGACGTGGACGCGGATGCCGTCCTGCGCCTCCGCGGCGAGTGTGAAGGGACCGCCGGAGCCGAAGTCCCTGGTGACGGACCAGCGGACGGAGAAGTCGTCCTTGGGCAGCCGTCCGCCGGCCGGGTCGCCGGAGCCGTAGTTCTCGGCGATGACGCTGTCGCACGACGTCAGTTTCGGGGTGCCGCTGAAGGTGGAGTTGGCGAAGAACTCCGCCTTCCACACGGGGGCCGCGCAGGAGACGGCGGCGGCGGCCGGGGTGGCGGTCAGCAGACCGCCGGAGGCGGCGAGCGCGGCCGTCGTGGCCAGGGCGCTCAACCGGTTACGAGTCATCACAGAGAGAGGGCCCTTTCCGGACCTGCGGGAGACAGGTGATGGGGTGCGGACTCGTGGGGGAGCCGGGCGGTCCGGGTGGGGCCGGGTCACCGCCGGATGCGGACTCTACCGGCCGGTTCCGTCGCTGGACCAGCGAGTTCCGGTCTCCGGTCCGCCCGGCGCGACAGCGGCTTCCTCCGGGCGTTCAATGGAAGCGTGGTTACCGTCCGATGGCTGGTCACAGCGGGGGTCGCGGCCGTGCTCGGCATGGGTTCCCTCGCCGGGACCGCCCCGACCCCGCCCCCGACCCCCACCCCCACGCCCGAGCCTCCGCCGGCCCAGCCGCCGCCCCTGCTCGACCGGGCGGACGTGGACCGGGCCGTCGCCCGGGTCGACCCGAGCGTCGCGGAGTTGATGAGGAAGACCGGGGTGCCCGGGGTCTCCGTCGCCGTCGTCCACAAGGGCGAGGTCGTCCACATCAAGGGGTACGGCGTGCGCGAGGTCGGCAAGGAGGGCAGGGTCGACGCCGACACCGTCTTCCAGCTGGCCTCCGTGTCGAAGCCGATCGCCTCCACCGTCGTCTCCGGAGCGGTCGGCGTGGAGGGCTGGCAGAAGCCGGTCAACCCCGAACTCCCCGAGTTCCGGCTGAAGGACCCGTGGGTGACCGACCACGTGACCGTCGCCGACCTGTTCTCGCACCGCAGCGGCCTCCCCGACCACGCGGGCGACCTGCTCGAGGACCTCGGATACGACCAGGAGTACATCCTGTCCCACCTGCGGTACGAGCCCCTCGCGCCGTTCCGCGCCAGTTACGCGTACACCAACTTCGGTCTGACGGCGGCCGCCGAGGCCGTCGCGGCGGAGAAGGGCGTGACCTGGGCGAAGCTCGCCGAGGACACCCTCTACAAGCCCGCCGGAATGAACGACACCAGCTCCAGCTTCCAGGACTTCGTCTCGAACCCCGACCGCGCCCACGGCCACGTCAAGCAGGCCGACGGGACCTGGAAGGCGCAGTTCGTCCGGGACCCGGACGCCCAGTCCCCCGCCGGCGGCGTCAGCTCCTCGGCCCGTGACATGGCGATCTGGCTGCGGCTCCAGCTCGCCAACGGCTCGCTCGACGGGAAGCGGATCGTCGCCGAGGACGCCCTGGACCTCACCCACCACCCCGAGTCCGTCGCCAACCCGGCGCACGCACCCGCCGCGAGGACCGGTTTCTACGGCCTCGGCTGGAACGTGTCGTACGACGACGAGGGCAGGCTCCGCCTCTCCCACACCGGCGCGTTCGCGCTCGGCGCGCACACCAACGTCACGATGCTGCCGGGCGAGCAGCTCGGCATCGTCGTCCTCACCAACGGCGCGCCGGTCGGCGTCGCCGACGCCGTCGCCCTCGACTTCTTCGACACCGCGCAGGAAGGGAAGCCGAGCCGGGACTGGCTGCCGCTCGTCAACGCGCTGTACGAGCAGGAGGCGGAGGCCGGCCGCTCGGACACGGACTTCGCGAAGCCGCCGGCCGACGCGACGCCCGCGAAGGCCGACAGCGCCTACACCGGCACGTACAGCAGCGACTACTACGGACGTCTGACGGTGGCCGAGGAGAACGGCGGTCTGGTCCTGCGACTGGGGCCGGAGCCCCAGTCGTACCGGCTCACGCACTACACCGGCGACACGTTCAGCTTCCCGACGCGCGGGGAGAACGCCGTCGGCCTCACCGGCGTCACGTTCTCCCCGGACGGCAAGACCGTCCGCGTCGAGTACCTGGACGAGACGGGTCTCGGCACCTTCACGCGCGACTGACCGGACCTCCGCCGATGGCCGGGGCCGTCACCCGTAGCGGCGCGGCGTCCACGTGATCGTCCGGCCGTCGGCCCGCTCGACCGCCCGCGTCTGCGAGGAGCCGACGAGGAGCAGGGTGCGCATGTCGACCTCGGAGGGCTCCAGGGTCTTCAGGGTCACCACCCGGACCGACTGCTCGGGGCCGCCGACGTCACGGGCGACGACCACCGGGGTCTCGGGGGAGCGGAGTCCGAGCAGGAGTTCGCGGGCGGCGGCCACCTGGTGCGTACGGGACTTCGACCCCGGGTTGTAGAGCGCGAGCACCAGATCGGCGGCGGCCGCGGCGCGCAGCCGCGCCTCGATGACGTCCCAGGGCTTGAGCCGGTCGGAGAGCGAGATCGTCGCGTAGTCGTGGCCGAGCGGGGCGCCCGCGGCGGCGGCGGCCGCGTTGGCCGCGGTCACCCCCGGGAGGACCCGTACGGGGACGTCCGCGTACTCCGGCTCGCAGGCGACCTCCAGGACGGCCGTGGCCATCGCGAAGACGCCCGGGTCGCCGCCGGAGACGACCGCGACCCGGTGGCCGCGGCGGGCCAGGTCGAGCGCGAACTCGGCGCGCTCGGACTCCACCTTGTTGTCCGAGCCGTGCCGGATCTGCCCGGGGCGCAGCACCGGCACCCGGTCCAGGTAGGTGGTGTAGCCGACGAGGACGTCGGCGTTGACGAGGGCGCCGCGCGACTCGGGGGTGAGCCAGGGCGCGCCGGCCGGGCCGGTGCCGACGACGACGACCTCGCCCCGCTCGCGTACGGCGGGTTCGCGGTCGATACGGGAGGGCAGCACGGCGACGGAGAAGTAGGGGACCGACCCGGGGTCGACGTCCGCGAGGTCGCCGGTCCGCTCGCCGGCCATGAACGCCCGCTCCACGTACCGGGCGTCGTCGAGCCGGCCGGCCCGCTCCAGGGCCCGCTTCACGGTGGGGAAGGTGCGGCCGAGCTTCATCACGACCGCCGAGTCGGTGCCCGCGAGACGGGCCGTCAGCTCGTCCTCCGGCAGGGTGCCGGGGATGATCGTGAGGACCTCCTCCGCCTCGCACAGCGGCTCGCCGAGCCGGGCGGCGGCGGCGGACACCGAGGTCACACCGGGGATGACGGTCGTGTCGTAGCGGTCCGCGAGCCGCTTGTGCATGTGCTGGTACGAGCCGTAGAACAGCGGGTCGCCCTCGGCGAGGACGGCGACGGTGCGCCCGGCGTCGAGGTGCGCGGCGAGGCGGGCCGCGGCCTCCTCGTAGAAGTCGTTCAGGGCGCCCCGGTAGCCGCCCGGGTGGTCCGTGGTCTCCACCGTGAGCGGATACATCAGCCGCTCCTCGATGTGGTCCTCGCGGAGGTGCTCGGCGGCGATCGAGCGCGCGATGGACCGGCCGTGGCGGGCCGAGTGGTACGCGATCACGTCGGCGGCGGCGATGGCCTTCACGGCGGCCACGGTCATCAGGTTCGGGTCGCCGGGGCCGAGCCCCACGCCGTACAGCTTGCCGGTCACTTCTGAATCTCCGCTTCGTGGGCGATCGCGTTGATCGCGGCGGCCGTCATGGCGCTGCCGCCGCGCCGGCCCCGTACGACGAGGTAGTCGAGGCCCAGGTCCTGCGCGGCCAGGGCGTCCTTGGACTCGGCGGCGCCGATGAAGCCGACCGGTATGCCGAGGACGGCGGCGGGCCTTCCGGCCCCTTCCGCGACCATCTGCAGGAGGTGGAAGAGGGCGGTCGGCGCGTTGCCGATGGCGACGACGGAGCCTTCGAGGCGGTCCCGCCACAGTTCGAGGGCGGCGGCGGAGCGGGTGGTGCCGAGGTCGGCGGCGAGGGCCGGCACGGACGGGTCCGAGAGGGTGCAGATCACCTCGTTGTCGGCGGGCAGCCGGCGCCGGGTGACACCGCTCGCGACCATCTGCGCGTCACAGAGGATCGGCGCTCCGGCCCGGAGGGCGGCGCGGGCGTTCGTGACGACCTGCGGCGACCAGGCGATGTCGCGTACGAGGTCGGTCATGCCGCAGGCGTGGATCATCCGGACCGCCACCTGGGCGACGTCGGCGGGCAGGCCCGCCAGATCCGCCTCGGCGCGGATCGTGGCAAAGGACTGGCGGTAGATCTCCGCCCCGTCCTTCTCGTAGTCGAACATCCTGTTGCTCTCGCTCATCTCGTCGTGCGGGCCGCGGTCACGGCTTCGGGCAGGGCGGTACGGGGGGTGGGGACGCCGTCCACCAGGTAGTCGCCGCCGGCGGTGGCGAGGACGTCGGTCCAGGCGCCGTGCGGGTGTCCGCAGCGGCGCTCGCACCCGGAGAAGTGCACGGGGAGGACGGGTGCGGGTGCGGGGAGGACGGGGGCGGCGGCGTGCTCGACGGGTCCGGGGTGCCCGGGGTGCCCGGGGCGTTCCGGGAGTCCGCGGGCGGCGTCGGCGCGGACGTCGGCGAGGGACTTCGCGCAGCCGGGCCGCCCGGTGCAGGCGGTGACACCGGCCCAGGGGGAGTCGGGGCGGGTGATCAGCCCGGCCGCGTCGAGGGCGGGCAGCCGGTCGGCGCCGGCCCCGGCCACGACGACCCCGCGCCAGGGCGTGAGCCGGACCTCGTCGGCGGGGAGCAGCGCCCGGAGCTGGGCGGCGGTGAGCCGGCCGAGCGGGGCGAGTACGGAGAGGGCGGCGGGTCCGAGGACGCCGGGAGAGAGGGGAGGGCCCTGGGGGAGTTCCGGCGCGGGTACGGGCTCCGCCGTCACCCCGGACTCCGCCACGTCCACCGCGTACCCCTCCGGGAGCTCCCGGACCCGCCAGGCCCCGGTGCCGGCCTTCCGCGCCGCGGCCAGGAACCCGCCCGCCACCGCCAGGGCGGCGCCGGGCGCGTCGGAGTTCGCGAGGCGGACGGCCCGTCCGCCGACGTGCAGCTCGGCCTCTCCGCCGCCCACTGCGACCAAGGTCACATCCCCGCCGAGCCCGGCGACGTCACCGCGCCCGTCGTCGAGGACGAAGAGGAACCGGCCGGAAAGCGCCGCCGCCCAGGGCGCGGAGCGCAGGTGGCTGTCCAGCTCGCGGGCCCACAACTGCACGTCGGCGGCGCCGAGTCCGTCGAGGCCCGAGGCGGGGGAGGCGACGATGTTGCGGACGCGTTCGTGGGTGGGGGAGGGCAGCAGTCCCGCCGCGTCGAGGAGCGCCGCCAGCTCGGCCCCGCAGTCGTCGGCGAGGCCGCGCAGCTCTGCGTTGCCGCGCGAGGTGATGCTGAGCCGTCCGTCACCCAGCGTCTCCGCCGCGTCCGCCAGGGTCTCGACCTGACGAGACGTCAAACGGCCGCCTGGCAGGCGGAGTCGGGCGAGGCGGCCGTCGTCGGCGGAGTGCAGGCGCAGCGCCCCGGGGCACGCGTCGCCACGGTCCCGTATGCGAGCTTCGCCCGGGTCGGGCGTCGGGGGCGGGGTGGGCGGCATGGCGGCGAGCATACCGACGGGTCGCCGGGCGGCCACCGGGCACGATCCGGCCGCCGGAGCGGCCCGCCCATCGGCCGTGGGCCCGCCGACCGCGGGGGCGGAGGCCGGTCGGGTTCGGGGGCGGTGGCCGGTCGGTCCGGCGGCGGAGGCCGGTCGGGTTCGGGAGCGGAGGCCGGTTGGCCCGGGGCCGGAAGCGGGCCCGGTGCACGATCCCGCCCGCAGGTGATCCGCAGGTGATCCGCAGTGTGATCCGGCAGACTCCGCCACCCGGCCCGGCCCGTCGACCGCACGATCTACTATGCAGACGGCATGGGGTCCCAGGACCCCGGGGAGGAAGCCCGGTGAGAATCCGGCGCGGTCCCGCCACTGTGAGCCCGTATCGGACGTGCCTCGGCACGAACCGGAACGGGTGAGTCAGGAACTCCCTTCCCCAAGCTCTCGGCTTCGCTCGAGCAAGGGGAGGCCCCAACCCACACGACCACCCGGGGCGCGGACAACCCCGAGGAAGGCCTGCGCTCGCCATGCTTCTGCTGCTGTCGCACTCCGACACCGACCTGCTCAGCGCCCGCGCGGCCGGCGGCCCGGTGGAGTACCGCTTCGCCAACCCCTCCCGTCTCCCCCTGGCCGAGCTGACCGGCCTCCTCGCCGAGGCCGAGCTCGTCGTCGTACGGCTCCTCGGCGGCCTCCGCTCCTGGGAGGAGGGCCTCGACGCGGTGCGCGCCGCCGGGAAGCCGGTGGTCGTCCTCAGCGGTGAACAGGCCCCCGACGCCCAGCTGATGGAGGCGTCCACCGTCCCCGTCGGCGTCGCCACCGAGGCGCACGCCTACCTGGCGCACGGCGGTCCCGCCAACCTGGAGCAGCTGGCCCGCTTCCTCTCCGACACGGTCCTGCTCACCGGGCACGGCTTCGAGTCCCCGGCGGCCGCCCCCACCTGGGGCCCCCTGGAGCGCACCGCCCGCACGACGGCCGGCCCGACCATCGCCGTGCTCTACTACCGCGCCCACCACATGAGCGGGAACACCGCCTTCGTCGACGCGCTCTGCGCGGCGATCGAGGACGCCGGCGCCCAGGCCCTCCCGCTGTACGTGGCCTCGCTGCGCGCCCCCGAGCCGGAGCTGCTCGACCGGCTCCGCACCGCCGACGCGATCGTCACCACCGTCCTCGCGGCGGGCGGTACCAAGCCCGCCGAGGCGCAGGCCGGCGGCGACGAGGAGGCCTGGGACGCGGGCGCGCTCGCCGCCCTCGACGTGCCGATCCTCCAGGCGCTCTGCCTGACCGGTTCGCGCGCCGCCTGGGAGGAGAACGACGAGGGCCTCTCCCCGCTGGACGCCGCGAGCCAGGTCGCCGTCCCCGAGTTCGACGGCCGGCTGATCACCGTGCCGTTCTCCTTCAAGGAGATCGACGAGGACGGGCTGCCCGCGTACGTCGCCGACGCCGAGCGCGCCGCCCGCGTCGCCGGGATCGCCGTACGGCACGCCCGGCTCCGGCACATCCCGAACGCCGAGAAGAGGCTGGCGCTCGTCCTCTCCGCGTACCCGACGAAGCACTCCCGCATCGGCAACGCCGTCGGCCTCGACACCCCCGCCTCCGCCGTCTCGCTGCTGCGCCGCCTGCGCGAGGAGGGGTACGACTTCGGGCCGGTCGAGGACCTGCCCGGCCTGGTCTCCGGCGACGGAGACGAGCTGATCTACGCCCTCATCGAGGCCGGCGGCCACGACCAGGACTGGCTGACGGAGGAGCAGCTCGCCAAGAACCCGGTCCGCATCCCGGCCGCCGACTACAAGCGCTGGTACGCGACGCTCCCCGAGGAGCTGCGGACCCATGTCGAGGAGCACTGGGGTCCGGCGCCTGGCGAGATGTTCCTCGACCGCTCGCGCAACCCCGAGGGGGACATCGTCCTCGCGGCCCTCCGCCGCGGGAACCTGCTGGTCCTCATCCAGCCGCCGCGCGGCTTCGGCGAGAACCCGATCGCGATCTACCACGACCCCGATCTCCCGCCGTCCCACCACTACCTGGCCGCCTACCGCTGGATCGCCGCCCGCGCCGAGGACGGCGGCTTCGGCGCCGACGCCATGGTGCACCTGGGCAAGCACGGCAACCTGGAGTGGCTGCCCGGCAAGAACGCCGGCCTGTCCGCCGCCTGCGGCCCCGACGCCGCGCTCGGCGACATCCCGCTGATCTACCCGTTCCTGGTCAACGACCCGGGCGAGGGCACCCAGGCCAAGCGCCGCGTGCACGCCACGCTCGTCGACCACCTGGTGCCGCCGATGGCCCGCGCCGACTCGTACGGCGACATCGCGCGCCTGGAGCAGCTGCTCGACGAGTACGCGCAGATCTCCTCGATGGACCCGGCGAAGCTGCCCGCGATCCGCGCCCAGATCTGGACGCTGATCCAGGCCGCCAAGCTCGACCACGACCTGGGTCTTGAGCAGCGTCCGGAGGACGACGGCTTCGACGACTTCCTGCTGCACGTCGACGGCTGGCTGTGCGAGGTCAAGGACGCCCAGATCCGTGACGGTCTGCACGTCCTCGGCGGCGCCCCGGAGGGCGAGGCCCGGGTCAACCTGGTCCTCTCCATCCTGCGCGCCCGCCAGATCTGGGGCGGCACGCAGGCCCTGCCCGGGCTGCGCGAGGCCCTCGGTCTCGACGAGTCGGCCGCGACCCGCACCACCGCCGACGAGGCGGAGGCGAAGGCCCGCGAGCTGGTCGAGGCGATGGAGGCGGCGGACTGGTCCGTGGACGCCGTCCCGGCGGTCGCCGCCGCGTACGGCTCCGAGGTGCACGCCGTGCTCCGCTTCGCCTGCGAGCAGGTGGTGCCGCGGCTGGCCGCCACCACCGACGAGCTCGGCCACGCCGTGCACGCCCTGAACGGCGGCTTCGTCCCGGCCGGCCCGTCCGGTTCGCCGCTGCGCGGCCTGGTCAACGTCCTGCCGACCGGCCGGAACTTCTACTCGGTCGACCCGAAGGCCGTGCCGTCCCGGCTCGCCTGGGAGACCGGTCAGGCGCTCGCCGACTCGCTCCTCGAGCGCTACCGCACCGACAACGGCGAGTGGCCGACGTCCGTGGGCCTCTCCCTGTGGGGCACCAGCGCGATGCGCACCGCCGGCGACGACGTCGCCGAGGCGCTGGCCCTGCTGGGCGTCCGCCCGCTGTGGGACGAGGCCTCGCGCCGGGTGAACGGCCTGGAGCCGATCCCGCTCGCCGAGCTGGGCCGCCCGCGCGTCGATGTCACCTTGCGCATCTCGGGCTTCTTCCGGGACGCGTTCCCGCACGTCATCGGTCTCCTCGACGACGCCGTGCGGCTGGTCGCCGGCCTGGAGGAGGAGTCCGCCGAGGACAACTACGTCAGGGCGCACGCCCAGGCCGACCTCGCCGAGCACGGCGACGAGCGGCGCGCCACGACCCGCATCTTCGGCTCCCGGCCGGGCACGTACGGCGCGGGCATCCTCCAGCTGATCGACTCCCGCGACTGGCGCACCGACGCGGACCTCGCCGAGGTGTACACGGTGTGGGGCGGTTACGCGTACGGGCGCGGGCTCGAAGGGCGCCCGGCGCGCGCCGAGATGGAGACGGCGTACAAGCGGATCGCGGTGGCCGCGAAGAACACCGACACCCGCGAGCACGACATCGCCGACTCCGACGACTACTTCCAGTACCACGGCGGCATGGTGGCGACCGTCCGCGCGCTCAAGGGCACGGCGCCCGAGGCGTACATCGGCGACTCGACCCGCCCCGAGACCGTCCGCACCCGGACGCTCGTCGAGGAGACCTCCCGGGTCTTCCGCGCCCGTGTGGTGAACCCGCGCTGGATCGAGGCGATGCGCCGCCACGGCTACAAGGGCGCGTTCGAGCTGGCGGCGACCGTCGACTACCTCTTCGGGTACGACGCCACGACCGGCGTCGTCGCCGACTGGATGTACGACAAGCTCACCCAGGAGTACGTCCTCGACCCGGAGAACCAGGCCTTCCTGAAGGAGGCCAACCCCTGGGCCCTGCACGGCATCGCGGAGCGGCTCCTGGAGGCCGAGTCGCGCGGCATGTGGGAGAAGCCGGACCCGGAGACCCTGGCCGCGCTGCGCCAGGTGTTCCTGGAGACCGAGGGCGACCTCGAAGGCTCCTCCGACGAGGACTAGGTCCTCACGGTCCGTACCAGGGCGGGGGCCGGCGCCAGTTCCAGGCGGCGGCCCCGGAAGCCCTCCCTGAGGCGCCGGTCGTGGGTGACCACGACCAGCGTGCCCGGGTAGTGCGCGAGCGCGGCCTCGATCTCCTCCACGAGCGCCGGGGCCAGATGGTTGGTCGGCTCGTCGAGGAGGAGCAGATCGGCCGGTTCGGTGACGAGACGCGCCAGTTCGAGTTTCCGGCGCTGTCCTGTCGACAGATACCGGACCGGGGTCGTCAGGTCTCCGGCGGAGAAGAGGCCGAGGGCGAGCAGTTCGTCCGTGCGATCGGCTCCGAAGGCCTCGCCCACCGTACGGGGGTCGGTGGGCGGGGCCGTCTCCTGGCGCAGCGTCCCCACCCGGGCCGGTACCGCCACCGTGCCCGCGTCCGGGGCGAGTTCACGGGCGAGCACCTTCAGGAGGGTGCTCTTCCCGGCGCCGTTGGGCCCGGTGACCAGGAGGCGCTCGCCCGCGTCGAGGTGCAGGGCGTCGAGCCGGAGCCGGCCGTCCACGCGGATTCCGGCGAGGTCGACGGGCGCGCCCTCCCCGCTGGGTTCCGCGCGGAACCGCAGCGGTTCCGGGGGCGCCGGCACCGGGTCGGCGGTCAGCCGGGCGAGCCGCTCGCGGGCGGCCCGGATCCGGCTCATCGCCCCGTGCGCCCGTGACCGGGCCCGGAAGGCGCCCGCCCCGCTGAACGCGGCCGGTGCCTTGCGCGGGATGGCCGAGAACCGGTCGATGTTCGTGTCGGCGAGCGTCCTGTACCGGGCGAGTTCGGCCTTCCACTCCTCGTACTCCCGCTGTCTGCGGGCCCGTTCTGCGGCGCGCCCGGCCAGATAGCCGCTGTAGCCGTTGCCGTAGCGGCGGACGGTGTGACGGTCCTCGTCGACCTCCAGGACGGCGGTGGTGACCCGGTCGAGGAAGACCCGGTCGTGGGAGACGGCGACGACCGTGCCCCGGTGGGTGCGCAGCCGCTCCTCCAGCCAGGCCACGGCCTCGTCGTCGAGGTCGTTGGTCGGCTCGTCGAGCAGCAGCAGTTCGGGTTCGGCGGCGAGGACGGCGGCGAGCGCGAGCCGGGACCGCTGTCCTCCCGAGAGGGTGTCCAGGGGTCGGGTCCGGTCGAGCGGGCCGGGTTCGCCGAGCCGCCGGAGCGTGGTCTCGACCCGCCGGTCGGCCCCGGCGCCGCCCCGCGCCTCGTAGGCGGTGAGCAGCTCCGCGTACCCGGCGAGGTCACCGGTCCCGGCGAGCCGCGCCTCGGCCGCCCGGATCGCCCGCTCCAGCTCCCGTACGTCCGCCAGCACGTGGTCGACGGCGTCGCCGACGGTCGCGGTCGGGGGAAGGTCCAGGGTCTGGGCGAGGTGGCCGATGCCGCCGGGGGACTCGACGGTCACCGTGCCGTTGTCGGCGGCCTCAAGACCGGCGAGGAGCCGGAGGAGGGTGGACTTCCCGGAGCCGTTGTCGCCGACGACGCCGAGGCGTTCACCGGGGCGGACGGTCAGGGAGATCCGGTCGAGCACCGTGCGGCTCCGCCCGTGCCGGTCTTCGTAGCGCTTGGTGACGTCGGTGAGGTGGACACGGAACAAGGGCGATCTCCTGTACGTCGGCGACAGATCGATGCGAGACGGGCCGCATCTGAGACGAGACGTCTCGTCTCATGTCGCTGAACGTACCCCGGGTGCGCCCTCTTCGCAAGACGTTCCGTCTCGCCAGATCGGAGGCGCCGGATCGAGGGCGCCGGATCGAGGGTGTCGGGTCGGGGTTCCGGTTCGAGGTTCCGGGTCGGGGTGCCGGGTCGGGGTCCCGCGCCGGGGCGCCCGGTCGGGGGTCAGGCCGAGGCCGTGCGCAGCACCAGCGCGGCTATCGCGAGCAGTGTGATGACCACGACCGGTGCCACCTCGTAGTCCTTCGCCCGCAGATGGGTGATCAGGGCGCCGATGAAGTAGAGCGTGACGCCGATGGCCGCCGCCCCGCCGAGCGCCGGTACGGCGAGCCCCGCGAGCAGGCCGAGCGCGCCCGCCGCCTTCAGCGTCGCGAGGCGTGGCAGCCAGGATTCCGGCACGTCGAGCTTGGTCATGCTGCCGACGATCTGCGGGTTGCGGGTGAAGGTGAGGAAGGCCGAGGCCGAGAGCGCCAGGGCGAGCAGCGCGGCGACGACGGCATAACCGATGAACATGGACGTTCTCCAATGATTCGTGAGCTTCAATCGTTGAACTGTATCAACGATTTCTCGCGCTCCACAATAGGGCCGCTGCTACGGTGGAGGACATGGCAGCTCTCCCGACCGACCGCCTCGGCTTCCTCCTCTCCTTCCGCGGGGAGCTCACCGGTGCGCGCATCCGCGCCGCCCTGGGCGTCGCCGGACTGCACCCGAGGAACGCGATGACGCTGATGCAGCTCGCTCCCGGGTCCATGAGCCAGCGCGAGCTGGCCGCCGCCATGGAGGTCGACCCCAGCCAACTGGTCGCGATCCTCAACGAGTTGGAGGCGGAGGGGCTCGCCGAGCGGCGGCGCGACCCGGCCGACCGGCGCCGTCACATCGTGGAGATCACCGAGGCGGGCGCGGCCGCCCTGGACCGGGTCGACGCGGCCGTGAGCGCGGCCGAGCGCGAGCTCTTCGGCGACCTCACCGAAGCCGAACAGGTCCTGCTGCGCGGCCTGTTGGACCGGGTCGTCGTGGACGCGGCCGATCACGAGTGCGACGCCGGGTGAGGAGGAACCTCCCGGAGGGCGCGTACGACCGATGAGTTCCGGTGGGGCCGGGGGTCTACCCCCATGAACAGCAGCGAGGCCCACCACCGAGGAGACGACCATGGTCGAGACCGACACCCGCGTCCTGGACACCGCCGGCGCGACCCTGCGCTACGACGTACGCCCCGGCACCGGGGCCGACGAGCGCCCCCTGCTGATGATCGGCTCCCCGATGGACGCCACCGGCTTCACCACGCTCGCCTCCCACTTCGCCGACCGGACCGTCGTCACGTACGACCCGCGCGGGGTGTCCCGCAGCGAGCGCACCGACGGCGCCACGGAGACGCTCCCCGAGGAGCACGCCGACGACCTGGCCCGGCTGGTCGAGGCGCTCGGCGCCGGCCCCGTGGACGTCTTCGCGAGCAGCGGCGGCGCGGTCAACGCCCTCGCGCTGGTCGCCCGGCGCGGCGACCTGGTGCACACCCTGGTCGCGCACGAGCCGCCGACCGCCCAGGTCGTCCCGGACCGCGAGGCGGCCCTGGAGGTCTGCGCGGACGTCCACGCCACCTATCTGCGGGACGGCTGGGGGCCGGCGATGGCCAAGTTCCTGGCGCTGACCGCCCGCAAGGGCGAGTTCCCGGCGAACTGGGCCGAGGAGCCGGCCCCCTCCCCGGCCGCGTTCGGCCTGCCGGTCGAGGACGACGGCTCGCGCGGCGACCCGCTGCTCGGCCAGAACATGCGCGGCTGCACCTCCTACGCCCCCGACTTCACCGCCCTGCGCGCCGCGCCGACCCGGATCGTCGTCGCGGCCGGCAAGGAGTCCGAGGGCACCTTCGCCGCCCGCGCGGCGGTCGCCGTCGCCGAGGGTGTCGGCACCCCGCTCGCCGTCTTCCCGAGCCACCACGGCGGCTTCCTGGGCGGCGAGTTCGGCCAGCAGGGCGCTCCTGCGGAGTTCGCGGAGGCCCTGCGCGCGGTTCTCGACGACACGGCCAACTGACCTGCCGCGCCGGCCCGTCCGCCGGGCCGGCCCATCCTCCGCATCAGCCCTTCCGCGCGGGGGGGGGCGAGAAGCGCGCCCCCCCGGCCGGGGGGGCCGGCCCCGGCGGGGGCCGGGGGTTGGGGGGGGGCCCCCCCGCGGGGGGGGGGCGCCCACCGCAGGGGGGGGGAGTTTTTTTA
>NZ_JBHTSA010000034.1:51783-78557 GCF_042795405.1 Streptomyces sp. NPDC056480
CCGGCCGCCCCCCCCCCCCCCCCCCGCTTCGGCGTTCCCGGGCCTCGGCGTGACCGGGTTCTGCGGGTCGGCCGCCGCGTCGCGGGTCGGCCGCATCCGGAAGGGGGGACGAGTTGTTCTAGCGAAGTGCGAACAACTTGTTCTATCCTGATGCGAACAAGGGAGGGTTCCTCATGAACCGAGCCAGGTCGTCCACACCTGCCGTGTCCGCCCCACGCCGCCTTCGCGCGCTCGCCGCGCTCCCGTTCCTGCTCGCCCTCGTCGGCCACCTGACGCTGCTCGCCGTCTGGGGCGACCGGATCCCCGACACCCTCGCCACCCACTTCTCCGGGGGCGACGGCGGCCGCGCCGACGGCTACACCGGCCGCACCGCGTTCGCCCTCATCAGCGTCACCCTGCTCATCGGACTCGGCACCGGCTGGACGGCCCTCGTCCGCCGCACCGCGCTCTGGGGCGCGTGGGCGACGGCCGGATGCGCCGGAACGCTGCTCGTCCTCCTCGTACGGGACAACCTGGACGCCGTCGACCCGGCCCGGGTCGTCTCCCCGCTCACCAACCTGGCGCTCGCCGCGACGGTCGCCGTCCTGTGCGCGCTGGCGGGCCGGGCGCTGACCCGCCTCGTACCGGCCCGCGAAGGCGCGGACGCCCCAGCGGGCGCCCCAGCGGATGCCCCTGCGGACGCCCCCGCGCACCACCCCGCGCACCACCCCGCGGGCGCCCCCGCAGGCGAGTCCGAGGCACCCAGGCTCGCGCTCGGCGCGAGTGAGGTCGCCGGCTGGACCCGCGCCACCACCTCCCGGCCGCTGACCGTCCTCGCGGTGCTCGCCCTCCTCGCCGTCCCGGTCGGCCTGGTCCTCGCGCCCTGGCCCGCCGCCCTGCTCGCGCTGCTCGGCCTGGTCGTCGGCGTGCCGGGCCTGTCCCTCGCCCGGGTCCGGGTCACCGTGGACCGGCGCGGCGTCACCGTCAGGCCCTCGTTCGTCTCCCGGCCACGCGTGCGCGTGCCGCTCGACGAGGTCGCGGGGGCGGGCGTCCGGGACCTCGACACCGCCGCCGTCCTCGCCGACTACGGCGGCTGGGGCTACCGGGTCCGCGCCGGCCGTACGGGCGTGGTGCTGCACTCCGGAGAGGCCCTCGTCGTACGGCGCGACAGCGGCCGCGAGTTCGCGGTCACCGTGCCCGACGCGCACACCGCCGCCGCCCTCCTCAACACGCTCGCCGAACGGCATGGGAAGGTCTGACCGTGCTCTTCCGTGTCGACCCGGCCTCCGCCGTGCCCCTCGGCGACCAGATCGCCGCCTGTGTCCGGGGCGCCCTCGCCGACGGCTCCGCCGCGCCCGGCGAGCGCCTCCCGGCCGCCCGGGAACTCGCCGACTCCCTCGGCGTCAACGTCCACACCGTCCTGCGCGGCTATCAGCGGCTCCGCGAGGAGGGCCTGATCGAACTCCGCCGGGGCCGCGGCGCCCTCATCGTCCCCGGCGCCACCGCCCCCGACCGCGCCCGGCTGGTCTCCCGGCTCCGCGAGGCGGCGGCGGAAGCCCGCGAACTGGGCCTGACGGACGAGGAGTTCGTGGAACTGGCGCGGACGAGCCTGGGCTAGGGAGCGTCTCGTCGATCAGATCGTGTTCGGGGCCTGATCGACAGGACACCCCCTGGGCCAGGGCACCTGACCGGGACGGGCCCGCGACCGCGCGCTCAGTGCGCGGTTCAGCCCAGCTCCCGTACCGGCGCGCCCGCCAGGAACGCCTCGATGTCCTCCACCGCCTGCCCGAAGTACCGCCCGTAGTTCCCCTCCGTCACATAGCCGAGGTGCGGCAGCGCGAGCACGTTCGGCAGGGACCGCAGCGGGTCGTCCGCGGGCAGCGGCTCCGTCTCGAAGACATCGAGCCCGGCCCCCGCGATCCACCCCTCGCGCAGCGCCCGCAGCAGCGCGCCGCCGTCGACGAGCCCCGCCCTGGAGGTGTTGACGAGGTACGCGTGCGGGCGCATCGCCCGCAGCTCGGGCTCCCCGACCAGGCCGTGGGTCCGGTCCGAGAGCACCATGTGGAGCGAGACGAAGTCGCTGTCCGTGAACAGCTCCCGCTTGTCCTTCGCGCACCGGACGCCGTGCTCGGCGGCCCGCTCCTCCGTCAGGTTCGGGCTCCACGCGCGCACGTCCATCCCGAAGGCGAGACCGATCCGCGCCACCCGGGCGCCGATCTTGCCGAGACCGACGAGACCGAGGGTCCGGCCCGACAGGTCGGCGCCGACGGTGGACTGCCAGGGCCCGCCCTCGCGCAGCGCCCGCGCCTCGGCCGGTACGTGCCGGGCCAGGCCGAGGAGGAGCGCCCAGGTGAGTTCGGTGGGCGGCTCGGAACTGCTCGCCGTGCCGCAGACGGTGACCCCGCGCGCGCGTGCGGTGGCGACGTCGACGGAGGCGTTGCGCATCCCGGAGGTGATGAGGAGCCGGAGCCGGGGGAGCCGGGCCAGGAGTGCGGCGTCGACGGGGGTCCGCTCCCGCATGACGACGAGGATCTCGCAGTCCTCGACGGCGGCGACGAGCGCGTCCCGGTCGGTGAGGTGCTCTCGGAGGACGCGTACCTCGACGCGGTCGGCGAGCGGGGTCCAGTCGGCGGAGGTCAGGGCGACGCCCTGGTAGTCGTCGAGTACGGCGCAGCGCAGCTTCATGACGGCATGATCGCGCACGGCCCGAGGCCGGTGGGGGCTGCCCCCACCGGCCTCGGGTCGTGGCCGTCCGGAGTCCGGCCGGGCCGGACCCTGCCGGGAGTCCGGTCGGGCCGGACCCCTGCCGGGAGTCCGGTCGGGCCGGACTCCCGCCGCTCACCGACGGACGGTGTCGTCGGTCTTGAGGTCGTTCAGGGAGTCCTCGAAGTCGTCGACCTCGTCGGGGCAGTAGACCTGGAGGACGATCCGCTCGACCTCGACGGCCTTGGCGTCGGTGATGACGGGACGCATCCCGGGGCCGGTGGCGCCGTTCCCCTGCTGGATCTTCCACAGCGCCGTCTTCAGGGCGTTGCCCGGATCGTCGCAGACCGGGCCGCCGTCGGTGCCGAGGACCCGTTCGAGGGTCTCGGTGTCGGGGGCCGGGTATCCGGCCTGCACCAGCTGGTCCCGGAGCTGGTTGGCCTTGGTCGCGGTCTCGTTGTTCGTCTTCACGGCCTCGTACCGGACCAGGCCGGTGATGACGAGGCCGACGAGGATCACGATCGCGCCCCAGTAGACCCACTTGTGCTCGGAGGCGAACCGGGTGGGGCTCATGCCTGCTCTCCCTCGCTCGCGGGGGCCGTCTTCCAGCTCGGCTTGCGGAACTTCAGGAAGGCCCACGGGATGAGCAGGCCCAGGATGACGAGGCCGCCGCCGACGATGGCGACGTACGCCCAGACGCTGCCGCTGCCGAACTGCGAGCTCGGGATGAAGCCGATGCACAGGGCGGCGAGCGAGGCGAGCAGGCCGACGACGCACAGCACGCCCAGCGCGGGTGCGCGGTAGCCGCGGGGGTGGTCGGGCTGGGTCTTCCGCAGCCGGATCGCCGCGGCGAACATCAGCAGGTAGACGATCAGGTACACCTGCGTGGTGATGACCGAGAAGATCCAGTAGACGCTGGAGACGTTCGGGATCAGCGCGTATCCGAGGGCGATGACGGTGGTGACGATGCCCTGGGTGACCAGGATGTTCTGCTGGATGCCGTTCTTGTTGAGCTTCTGCAGGAACGGCGGCAGGTAGCCCTCCTGGCGGGAGATCTCAAGGAGGCCCTTCGAGGGCCCGGCGAGCCAGGTGAGCATGCCGCCGAGGGAGGCGGACACCAGGGCGACGGCGGCGATCGGGGTGAGCCAGCCGATGTTGAAGTAGGCGAAGAAGGCGTCGAAGGCCTGCATCACGCCCGCCGTGAGGCTGAGCTGGTCGGCGGGCACGACCCAGCTGATGGCGAGCGCCGGCAGGATGAAGATCAGCAGCACCAGGCCCATCGCGAGGAACATCGACTTGGGGTACTCCTTCGCCGGGTCCTTGAGCGAGGAGACGTGCACGGCGTTCATCTCCATGCCGGAGTACGACAGGAAGTTGTTGACGATCAGGACGAGGCTGGCGAGGCCCGTCCACTGCGGGAAGAGGTTCGCGGCGGTCATCGGGGCGGCCGAGGGGTTGCCCTGGCCGAGGAAGACCATGCCGAGGACCACCAGCAGGGTGCCGGGGATCAGGGTGCCGATGATCAGACCCCAGCTGGCGAGGCCGGCCAGCGCCTTCGTGCCGCGCGAGGAGATCCACACGCCCGTCCAGTAGAGGACCACGATGACGATCGCGGTGTACGGGCCGCTGTTGGCGAGCGCTGGATCGATGATGTAGGCGATGGTCGACGCGACGAACCCGAGCAGGCTCGGATAGTAGAAGATCGTCATCGCGAACTGGCACCACACGGCCAGGAATCCGAGCGGCTTCGACAGGCCCTCCGAGACCCACCGGTACACGCCGCCGTTCCAGCCGGAGGCGAGCTCAGCGGAGACCAGGGCGGTCGGCAGCAGGAACACGATCGCCGGGACGAGGTAGAGGAAGACACAGGCCAGGCCGTAGACGGCCATGGTGGGTGCGGCCCGCAGGCTCGCCACCGACGCGGTGGTCATCAGGGCGAGCGTCAGCCAGGTGAGGGTGGTGGGCGCCGGCCGCGTCGCCGCCCGTGGTTTGGGTACGTCGGCCGGTGTGTCGATGCTGCTCATGGAGGCCCTCCCTGGGGTCGCGCGATGAGCCCAAGCTCGGTCGTGCGGGGGGCTTTCACAAGCGGAGGGCGTCCGGACGGGGGAACCGTGCGCGGGCCCGCCCCGTCCGTCGGCCGATGGCCCGTGACTTCCCGGGCCCGTGCGTCCGTCAGCCCGGCAGCCGGGCGGCCAGGCCGTCGAGCAGGGAGTCGAGCCCGAACGCGTAGGTGTCGTCGGGGGCCTCGGCGTAGTCGCTCGCGGCCAGGGCGTCGATACGGCTCCGCAGCCGGGGGAACCGCATGCCGACCTCGACGGCCTCCTTCATCGTGGCGGCGAACACCTCCTCGGCGTCACCGCCGTCCCGCTCGATCCGGCGGGTCAGGGCGGCCGTGGCGGCGGCGGACGAGGCGTTGCCGAGGACGTACGTGAAGACGGCCGCGGCGGCCCGGTCGGCCTCGGGCCCGACGAACCCGGCGGCCTCGTACACCGCGAGGTTGTGGTCGTCGTGGCGGGCCTTGCCCTCGCCGTGGAAGAGGTGGGTCGCGAAGGCCTGCACGAGCCACGGGTGCCGGGTGAACATCGCGTGCAGGTCGCCGGCCATCGCGACGGCGGCGGTGCGCCAGTCGACGGTGTCGAGGTCGGGGAGCCCGATCTCGTCCCAGACCAGGTCGCCGGCGAGCGTCACCAGGTCGTCCTTGTTCTTGACGTGCCAGTAGACGGCGGTGGCGGCCGAGTTCAGGCGCTGCCCGAGGCTGCGCATGTTGAGGCCTTCGAGGCCGTCGGAGTCGAGGAGCTCGACGGCGGTGCGGACGATCTGTTCACGGGTGAGCGTGGAGCGGGCCATGGGCACACGATAGGCCGACGCGAACGGGATTGCACAATGTTCAAGTCAGGTCTTGCACTTAGTTCAAGTCGGGCTCTACAGTTCTCGGCATCGCCACTTGAACTAAGTGCAAGTCCATCGGAACCGCGCTGAAGGAGCCCTCCTCATGAACACCCTCACCGTTCTCGCCGCCGCCGGTCAGATCCTCGTCTCCGCCGCCTTCGTCAGCATCCCGGTCCTCCGCCACCGCTTCGGCGCCGACGCGAAGGCCGCCGCCGTCACCGAGCTGGAGCGCCAGGGCGTCCGCCCGGCCGTCCTGGAGGAGAACAGGCTCCGCTTCGACGCGAGCGGCCACGAGTGGTGGGCGCCCGGCGCCTTCGCCGCCGCGTCGCTGAGCGCCGCCGTCCTCAACCTGCTGGGCAGCTCCTGGGGGACCACCCTCACCTGGGTCTTCTCCTCGATCGCCTTCCTCGCCAACATCGCGATCCTGCAGAGCCAGCTCGGCGCCGTGAAGTCCGTCCGCGCCGCCTTCCGGCGCAAGGGCGACCCCGAGCTCCTCCGGGTCGACGTCCCCGCCTTCCTCGCGGCCGCCGAGGGCGCGTTCCCCGCCTGGACCCGCGTCCTCCAGAACGTCCGCCACACGGTGGTCTTCGCCGGCTCGGCCCTGGCCCTGACGGCCGCGGCCCTCGTCTGACCGCGGTGGCGGGCGGCTGCCACGACCTCGGCCGGCGGCGGGCCGGTTCGGCCCCGGCCGGTGGCGGGCCGGTCCGACCTCAGGCGGTGGCGGCCCGGTCCGAGCTCAGACGGTGGGCGTACGGGTGAAGGAACGGCGGTACGACCGGGGCGGGACGCCGCGGCGGCGGACGAACTGGGCGCGGAGCACCGCCGCGCTTCCGAAGCCGACCGCGTGGGCGATCTCCTCGACCGGCAGGTCCGTGGTCTCCAGGAGCTCCTCGGCCCGGCTCAGCCGCAGGGAGAGCAGCCACGCGTGCGGGGTGGTGCCCGTGGAGGCGGCGAACCGGCGGGCGAAGGAACGGCGGCTCATCAGCGCCCGGCGGGCCAGCTCCGCGACGGGAAGCGGCTCGTGGAGATGCTCCCGGGCCCAGGCGAGGACGTCGGTGAGCCGGTCGTCCCGGCTGTCCTCGGGTACGGGCGTGGCGAGGTACTGGGCCTGGCCGCCGTCCCGGTGGGAGGGGAGCACCAGGTCCCGGGCGATGGCGTTGGCCGTGGTGGCCCCGTACTCCCGGCGCAGCAGGTGCAGGCAGAGGTCGAAGCCGGCGGCGGCGCCCGCGCCCGTGACGATGGGGCCCTGGTCGACGTAGAGGGCGTCGGGTTCGACGGTGACGTCCGGATGGCGTTCGGCCAGGAGTCCGGCGAACCTCCAGTGCGTGGTGGCCCGCCGCCCGTCGAGCAGCCCGGCCGCGGCGAGCGCGAAGGCCCCGACGCAGTGGGCGGCGACGAGCGCCCCGCGCGCATGGGCTGCGGTCAGCGCGTCGAGCACCTCGGGCCCCGGAGGCGTACGGAACTCGGCCCAGGGCAGGGCGATCACCAGGTCGGCGGCGGCCAGCCGGTCCAGACCGTGCTCGACCACGAGGGGCAGACCGACGTCGGTGCGGACGTTTCCAGGCCGGTCGGTGCAGAGCGCGAAGTCGAAGAGCGGAAGGCCCCCGCCGCGCGCGTCGAACACCTCGGAGACGATGCCCGCGCCGAGCATGCCGACCCCGTGCGGGGCGTAGGCGGCGACGGTGACGAAGGGCGGCATGGGGCCGAGTGTGGCACGGGGGCCATGAGCGGCACCGGCCACGGCGACGACATCGACGGCGGCACCGGCCACGGCGGCCGCGGCATCGACGACCGGCGCTCGACGTGGGTACGCCCCCGGGGGCGACGATGGCACGATTCCCGCGATCGGTGGCAGTGCGGCCACTCGTGAAGATCCGCGCCGCGCAGAAGACTTGGGGGCATGACGAACCACGACGCACCGAGCGCCCGCACCGCCACCTACACGATCCTGACCACCGGATACACGCTCTCCACGGGCCCCGGGGTCGCCGCCACCGTCTCGTACGTGCGGGACGGCGACCGGCATGTGATCGTCGACCCCGGCATGGTGGCGAGCCGCGACCGGATCCTCGGCCCGCTCGCCGAACTCGGCCTGGGACCGGACGACATCACCGACGTGGTGCTCAGCCACCACCACCCCGACAACACCATGAACGTCGGCCTCTTCGGCCGGGCCCGCGTCCACGACCACAAGGCGATCTACGAGAACGACCAGTGGACCGACCGCGACGCGGAGGGCCACGAGCTGGCCCCGTCGCTGAAGC
This sequence comes from Streptomyces sp. NPDC056480, assembly GCF_042795405.1. Lineage (NCBI taxonomy): Bacteria > Bacillati > Actinomycetota > Actinomycetes > Kitasatosporales > Streptomycetaceae > Streptomyces > Streptomyces sp. NPDC056480. Next base: position 59,619 of record NZ_JBHTSA010000034.1, read on the forward strand.
TGATCCGCACCCCCGGCCACAGCCCCGAGGACATCACGCTGCTCGCCGGCACCGACACGGGTGTCGTCGCCTTCGTGGGTGACCTGTGGTGGCGGCCGAACGGCCCGGTGGAGGACCCGGTGGCCCCCGACCACACGGTCCTCAAGGACTCCCGCCTCCGCGTCCTGGCCACGGCCGACGTGATCGTCCCGGGCCACGGCCCGGCGTTCCCGGCGGACGACACGGCGCCGATCTAGCGGGCGGTCGGGCGGCGGCGGGCGCGCCCGCGGTCCGCCCGCGGCAGGGCCGAGGTCCGGCCGCGACGACGCCGCGGTACGGCCACGGGGCCGGAGTGCCGCCTAGAATGGACTTCCATGTCGAAACCTGACGAGCTGCTCGTTGACATTGCCGCCACGGTGGAGTCCGGGCAGAGCAATCAGATGTCCATGACGGTGGTCGCGGGGGGTGTGGTCCTCACCGGTCGACTGGCCCCGGAAGCCCTGTGGCGACAGCGGGTGTCGGAGGTCCTGACGGACTCCGCCCGTCTCGGCGAGTTCTCGGGCGTCTTCAGCCCCTCCGAACGCGCGGACGGGCCACCCACCCACCTGCACTTCCACCTCGCCCGGATCCTCCAGGGCACGGTGGGCATCCCGGAGACCGGCGGCATGTACCGGGTCGCCCTCGAGGACGTCAGCGCCTGGACGGTGGGCGACTTCAGCTACTTCGATCACTGACCGACCGGCAGGGCGTCGACCTATCCGAAGGTCGTCTCGGAGGGCGAGGCCTGCTCCTCGGCGGTCACCGTGAGGCAGGTGAAGCCGAGCTTCGTCATGGCCCGCACGACCTCGCCGACGCTGAAGTCGCGGCGGTCCTGGCGGGTGACGACCTCGCCGACCTGCTTCACGGGGTACTGACGCCGCCCGATGACGACGACGTCACCGATGGCGGGCTCGGGCTTGACGCCCTTCATGGATTCGATCACGCCGGCTTTGGTCAGCTCGAACGGGAAGCGGGCGATGACACAGCGCATGGTGACTCCTGCGGAGAAGTAGTCCAGAAGGGGGCCGGCCAGGAAATTCCCGCAGCCGATGAGGGGTACTGAAGAGTACGGTTGCAAAGAGCTGAGGCCCGCACCCCAAAGGTGCGGGCCTCAGCTCGTCAGCCAGTTCTACGCGTCAGCGCCGGGTGTCAGGCGGGGACGATGTTCTCGGCGGTCGGGCCCTTCTGGCCCTGCGCGATGTCGAAGCTCACCTTCTGGCCTTCCTGCAGCTCACGGAAGCCGGAGGAGGCGATGTTCGAGTAGTGGGCGAAGACGTCGGGGCCGCCACCGTCCTGCTCGATGAAGCCGAAGCCCTTTTCCGAGTTGAACCACTTCACGGTGCCAGTCGCCATACCAAATTCTCCTTCGGGGCAGTGCTCGGAGCGCACACAGTGTGTGCTCCGTGTCGCTGCGATGATCGCCCCGTCCGGAAAAATGCCCGGAAATGAAAAAGGGTGCCCAGCGCCGGAAAACCGGAAGGGCACTCGTACGTTCGGGACCCACAACTGCAACTGATATCGACAGTAGCACGATGGGGCGGAGCGTGCGGGGTGAAGATTTCGCCCTGTCGCATCCCGTGTGTTTACATGACAAATTTTCACCGCGCGTAGCGTCGAATTCTCACGGGGCGATCTCGGAAATTTGCCCACGTGGAGCACGGGTCGCAGGGGGCGCGGGGAGCGGGCCCGAGGAGGGCCCGCCCATGACCGCCGCGATCAACACCCCTGCCCGCGCCGCCCGTTCCCGCCCCGGAGCGGACGCCCGGCGCCTGCTCCTCGGCAGGACGCCGACGGCCTGCGGACTACGGTCGGCCGGCGGCCTGCGCGATGAGCGCGGCGATCCGGGTCTCGGCGGCGTCGGTGAGCTCGGTCAGGGCGTAGCTGGTCGCCCACATGGCGCCCTCGTCGAGCTGGGCGAGGTCGCTGAAGCCGAGCGTGGCGTAACGGCTCTTGAACTTCTGCGCGCTCTGGAAGAAGCAGACGACCTTGCCGTCCTTGGCGTACGCGGGCATCCCGTACCACGTCTTGGGCGCCAGGCCCGGAGCGTGCTCCTTGACGATCGCGTGGATCCGCTCGGCGAGGACCCGGTCGGTGTCCGTCATCTCGGCGATCTTCGCCAGGACGTCGGCCTCCCCGTCGGCCTTGGCCGAGCGCGAGCCGCGCCGAGCGGTGCTCTTGAGCTCCGTGGCGCGCTCCTTCATCGCGTCGCGCTCCTCCTCGGTGAAGCCGTCGTACTTCGCGCCGCTCTTGCCCTTGGCGGCGGTGCCGGCGCCGGTGCCGGCGCTGGTGCTCTTGGTGGACGACCGCGTGTTCGACATGACGGGGTTCCTCTCACAGGGCTGACTGGGGAACGGATCTACCGGGGGTACGGGCGGGATACGCGGTCAGGACGCGGCGGTCACGGAAGCGGGCTCCCAGGTGAACCCGTCCGGGTCGGTGAAGGCGCCGGTGCCCTCGCCGCCGAGCACGATCCGGTGGGACCCCTCGCCGTCGACGGGCACGCCGACGTCCTTCGCGAGGGCGCGGCGCCCGTACAGGGCGAGCTTGACCGGGCTGCCCTCGGCGGCGGCGAACTCGACGTACTTGCGGCCGAAGCTCTTGCCGACGGTGAGGCCGTGCTCGACGTAGAACGCCCTGCTGGCGGCGACGTCCGCCGCTCCGACCAGGAGGACGAAGGACTCGACGCGGCCGGTGGCCGGCCCGGTGTCCTTCTTGTTCGAGGTGGCGACCTTCCAGATGGTCCCGTCCGGGGCCTGGAAGACGCCGCCGTACCCCCAGAAGGACTTCGAGGCCGGCTTGAGCGAGGTGGCGCCGGCCGCCAGGGCCGCGTCGACGAAGTGCCGGACGTCGGCCGGCCGGTCCACCGTGAGGGAGAGCGAGAAGCCGCGGAAGCCGGTGCTCGGCGCGTCGGAGGCCCGCAGGCGCACATGGGCGCCGAGACCGGAGGCGGTGTAGAAGCGGTCGGCGGCCGGGAGGTCGGCCACCTCGAGGGTGAGGGAGGCGATGGCGTTCATGAGAATCACGCTAGTTGCGGGCGGGCACCGGTGCTTCTCGATTCCTGACCGGTCGGGTGACCTGCTTCGCCACGCACGAGGGCAGCCCGGCCTCGCCGTCCGCGACCTGGCGCTTGTAGACGCTGGGCGAGACGCCGACGAGCTCGGTGAAGCGGGTGCTGAAGGTGCCGAGTGAGGAGCAGCCGACCGTGAAGCAGACGTCGGTGACGCTGAGGTCGCCGCGCTGGAGCAGCGCCATGGCGCGCTCGATGCGCCGCGTCATGAGGTACGAGTACGGGGCCTCGCCGTAGGCCTGCTTGAACTGGCGGCTGAGGTGCCCGGCCGACATGTTCACCCCGCGGGCGAGCGCCTCGACGTCCAGCGGCTGTGCGTACTCCCGGTCGATCCGGTCGCGAACGCGGCGCAGCCGCGCCAGATCACTCAGGCGCTGCGCCTCGGTCAGTGCGCTCATCCACGCAGGATGACACATGGGGGGAGCCCTTTCAGCGGAGTTGCTGGACGCGGACGAGGTTGCCGGCGGGGTCGCGGAAGGCGCAGTCGCGCACGCCGTACGGCTGGTCGGTCGGCTCCTGGACCACCTCGACGTCCCCGGCCTGCACCTTCTCGAAGGTGCCGTCGAGATCGGGGGTGGCGAGCAGGATCCAGCCGTAGGTGCCCTTGGCCATCATCTCGGCGATGGTGCGCCGCTCGGCCTCGGTGATCCCCGGGTCGGCGCCGGGCGGCGCGAGCAGGATCGACGTACCGGGCTGTCCGACGGGTCCGACGGTGATCCAGCGGGTCCTGCCCTGGCCGACATCGCTGCGCACCTCGAAGCCGAGGGCGTCGCGGTAGAAGGCGAGGGAGGCGTCGGGATCCTCGTGCGGGAGGACGGTGGTGTGAATGGTGATGTCCATGCCCACAAGCTAGTTGGGCCCGCACGCCCCCGCTTCTCGATTCCTGACGAATGTGGCCGTAAGCCCTTCGCGGGCCGATCGTTCCGGTCCCGCGCGGGGTCCGCGTCGTACTTGAATGGGGAGGACGGAGGAAGCGGCACCCGAGAGGAAGAGGAACGACGGTGGCAGGCGGTACGGGGAACGATCCGGGGCGGACGCGTCGGCGCGGGCGGAGGCGGCTGCTCGCGGCCGGTCTGCTGTTGCTGGTGCCGGTGCTGGGCGCGGGGGTCTACTGGTTCCAGCCGTGGAAGCTGTGGCAGGACAGCACGGTGCACGAGGCGTTCCCGACCGCGCCGGGGAACCCGTCCGCCACGGCGGCTCCGGGGGACGCGGCGAAGCCGTCCGCGCCGGGGGCCACGACCGGCCCCGCGGACCCGGCCGGCCCGAAGGCGGTCGCCCAGGGCGACCTGATCAGCCACGAGCACGCGACCACGGGTACGGCCAGGCTCGTCCGCCTCCCCGACGGCTCGCACGTCCTCCGCCTGGAGGACCTCGACACCAGCAACGGCCCCGACCTGCGCGTCTGGCTGACCGACGCCCCGGTGAAGGAGGGCACGGCCGGCTGGCGGGTCTTCGACGACGGCCGGTACGTCAGCCTCGGCAGGCTCAAGGGCAACAAGGGCGACCAGAACTACCCGGTACCGGCCGGAGTGGACGTCGCCGACTACTCCAGCGTCACCATCTGGTGCGACCGCTTCGACGTCTCCTTCGGCGCGGCGAAGCTCGGGGCGGTCTAGGGCCGGCGGGCGCCGGCGCCGTACGGGCGGTGAGGGGGCTCGGCCCGCGCCGACGGACGGACCGCCGCGTCGGCGCCCTCAGGCACCGTCCCTGACGGGCCCTTCTCTGACGGGTCCTTCTCCGACGGGTCCTTCCCCTGAGGGCTCCTCCCCAGCGGGTCCTTCTCCGACGGGCCCTTCCCCGGCGGCGCCCTCCCCGATGAAGCCGCGCAGTTCCGCGCAGAGGGCGCCGGGGTTGTCCAGCTGGACGAGCGTGCCCGCCTCGGGGATCTCCACATAGCGCCCGTGCGGCAGCAGTTCGGCGAGTCGACGGCCCGTGGCGGGGGGCATCATGCGGTCCTTGGCGCCCCAGGCGACCAGCGCCGGCCGGTCGAACTCCCTCAGTCTCTCCGCCGCCTTGAGGTAGGTGTCCTTCTCCGTGCTGCGACAGAACGCGGCGAGGTCCCGGCGGATCGCGCGCCGGGTGAGCAGCGGCCGGTACCAGCGGCGGACCAGTGCGTACGGGATGGGCCGCTCCGCCATCCCGCCCAGCGAGGTCCCCATCCGGACGAGGAAGGGGACCCGGAAGGACTGGAGCAGCAGGAAGAGGCCGCCCGGGACGCGGCTCGCCGCGTGCAGGGTCCTGCCCTGGACGCCGGGCGGGTAGTTGTCCAGCGCCTCGCACGAGGTGAGCACCAGGCGGCCGACGCGCTCGTCGCGCACGCCCACGAGGAGCTGAGCCGTGCCGGCGTCGTTCTGGACCAGGGTGACGTCGCGCAGGTCGAGGCGTTCCAGGAACTCGGCCAGGAGCGCGGCGACGCCGTGCGCCGACAGGTCCGCGTCCGGCCGCATCGGTCTGCGGTGGCCGCCGATGGGCAGGACGGGCACGACGACGCGGAAGTCCCCGCGCAGCTCCTCGACGACGGCGTCCCAGACCGACTCGTCGAAGCCGAGCCCGTGGACGAGCACGACGATGCCCTTGTCCCCGCCTCCGCCCGTGTCCGTGTAGTCGATGACGCCTGCGCTCAGTTCGATCTCGGACAACGGACGACCCCCGTCTCGATACGGCGACCGGCTCACTAGATAGACCGATCTAGTGAGAGACTAGCGAGTGTGAGGACCACGGGCGACACCAGGCAGCGCATCGTCACCGCCGCGACCGAGCTGTTCCGCCGCCAGGGCTACGCGGCCAGCGGTATGAAGCAGATCGTCGCGGCGGCGGACGCCCCGTACGGATCGGCGTACCACTTCTTCCCCGGGGGCAAGGCGCAGCTCGGCGAGGAGGTGGTCCGGACCTCGGGTGCGGCCTACCTGGGGCTGATCGCCGAACTCTTCCCGACGGCCGCCGCCGCCCCCGCGGGAGCGGACGCGGCCACGGATGCGGCCACGTCCATGGCCGTGGACATGGCCGTGGACATGGCCGCCGTGACCGGTGACGCGTTCATCGCCGCGGCGGAGACCCTGCGCGAGCTCGACTTCGCGGACCCGTGCCCGATCGCCACCGTCGCGCTGGAGGTGGCCAGTACCCATGAACCGCTGCGGCTCGCCACGGCCGAGGTGTTCGCGAGCTGGACGGACGGCCTCGCCGCCTTCTACCGGGCGGGAGGCATCGCGGAGCCCGCGGCGCACGAGAGCGCGAGCTCGGTGATCGCCCTGCTCCAGGGCGCGTTCATGCTGGGACGCGCCGCCCGCAGCACCGATCCCGTGACGGCCGCGGCGCGGGCGGCCGCGGCCGTCGTGCGTGCGGCCCTGGCCCAGCAGGGCGAGCGCGCTTAGGCGGCGGCCTCCGCCGTCGGACGCCGGCGCCTATGCGGCGGCCTCCGCCGTCGGACGCATCCGCTGGAGCGCGACCCGTCCCAGATCGAGCAGGCTCAGGCCGAACATCAGCACGCCCAGCGGGACATGAACGGCCATCACATGGTTGACGCCCATCACCACCTGCAGGGTCCCGAGGAGCAGGAAGCCGGTCGCGTAGAGGGCCGGCCGGGCCGGGCCGCCGCCCGGTCGCCACGCCAGGACCGCGGCGAGCAGGTACAGCATCGACATCGCGTACATGCCCTTGGACCCGAGGTCGTGCAGGGTCGATCCGACCTCTGAGGTCAGGGCCATTCCGGCCGTGACGGCCTGGAAGAGGATGCTCGCCGTCTGCAGGGCGATCGAGACGCGCACGAACCCGGCGAACCGGCCGCCGCGCCGCCCCGCCGCCGCGACCGATGCCGTGTCCGCCGTCGTGCCCGTGCCCGTGGTCGTCGTCGACGCCGCGGTCCCCGCTGTCGTTCGCGTGGCCATGGTGATCCCGTCCTTCCGCTGCCGGTCGCTCTCTCGACGGTCCGACGACGCAGCCCCGGAGAATGTGAGGCGAGGGACCGGGGTTACGGAGTGATGCGCGTCTCACCGATCATGGCGAGCGCGGATCGAACGAAGGGGGACACCACCACCATGAGCGGCAGCCGTACGGAACCAGAACGCGGGCTCGAGCCCGCGGCCGCCCGACCCGAGGGCGAGTACCGGCAGTTGATCAACGTCGCCTACCGGCTGCTCGGCTCCCTGGCGGAGGCGGAGGACGCCGTTCAGGAGGCATTCGCCCGCTGGTACGCGATGTCCGGCCCGCAGCAGGACGCCGTCGAGGTGCCGGGTGCCTGGCTGACGACGGTGGTCGGCCGCATCTGCCTGGACGTCCTCGGCTCGGCGCGGGCACGGCGTGAGCGGTACGTGGGCGAATGGATCCCCGAGCCGCTGCCCGACACGACGGAGTGGCTGAACGGCCGGACGGGCGACGGCGGGAGCGACCCCGCCGACCGGATCGCCCTGGACGAGTCGGTCGACATGGCCTTCCTCGTCGTCCTCGAATCCATGACACCGGCCGAGCGGGTCGCGTTCATCCTGCACGACGTGTTCCGGTACCCCTTCACCGAACTGGCCACGATCGTCGGCCGCACCCCCGCGGCCTGCCGGCAGCTCGCCTCGTCGGCCCGCCGGCGCGTCCGGGCGGCCCGGGAGCCGGAGCCGCCGACCGGTCTGCAGGCCCGTGTCATCAGGGACTTCAAGCAGGCGTGGGAGGCCCAGGACATCGCGGCCCTCGTCGGCCTGCTCAACCCCGACGCCACGGTGGTCGTCGACGGCGGCGGCCTGGTCGGCGCGGCACTCCGTCCGATCACCGGCGCCGGGGAGATCGCCCGCTACATCGTCGCGATCGGCGACATGGCGCCCGGCATGACGCTTGAGGTCCGCTCGGTCAACGGCCGCCCCGGCCTGGTCGCCCGACGCGGCGGCACGACGGTGACGGTGGCGGCGTTCGGCCTCGCGGACGGCCGGATCACGCACATCTGGGCGGTGCGCAACCCGGAGAAGCTCCAGCCCTGGACGGAGTGAGGCGGACGGGCGCAGACCGCCGCCTCGGCCGGTCGGGGTCGTGGGTGCGGTCAGGCCGCCGCCTCGGCCGGTCGGGGTCGTGGGTGCGGTCAGGCCGCCGCCTCGGCCGGTCGGGGTCGTGGGCGCGGTCAGCCTGCCGCCTCGGCCGGTCCGGGTCGTGGGCGTGGTCAGGCCGTCGCCTCGACCGTTGCGGGGTTCAGGACCTCCTGCCGTGCGACGCGGCGGCGGCGGGTCGGGATGCCCAGGGTCGGGTTGGCGGTGCCCCAGGCCGCGCCCTTGCAGATCATCTCCTTGTAGCGGGCGGCCATACGGCCCGTCAGGGCCTTCTCGACCGCCTGGTCGTCGGCGGTGACGAACTGGATCAGGGCCTCGCTGCGACCGAGCGAGACGCACTGCTGGGAGTAGCGGATGGCGATGTGGGGGACCTTGGCGCCGGCGAGCCGGGCGGCGATCGCGTCGGCGGCCTGCCAGGCCATGGGAACGCCCGAGGCGCAGGACATGCGCAGCGGCTTGTCGCCCGGGCCGAGGGCCATCGCCGCGTCCCCCACGGCGTACACGTCCGGGTGGGAGACCGACCGCATCGTGCCGTCGACCACGATCCGGCCGTCGTCGGCGAGCTCCAGGGTGGTGGCCCCGGCGATCGGGTGGACGGCGAAACCGGTGGTCCAGACGGTGACGTCGGCGGGGACGGTCCGGCCGTCGGCGGTCGTCACGCGGTCCGCCTCCACGGCGTCGACCGCGGCGTGTTCGTGGACCGTGATGCCGAGCTTGTCCACGACCTTCCGCAGGTGGGCGCGGCCCTTCTCCGAGAGCCAGTCGCCGAGTGCGCCACGGGTGACCAGGGAGACGTCGAGGTCCGGGCGGGCCTCGGCGATCTCCGTCGCGCCCTCCAGGCCGGTCAGTCCGCCGCCGACCACGACGACCGGCCGGCCGGCGTCCAGGGAGGCCAGGCCGTCGCGGAGGCGGAGGGCGCCGGGGCGGCTGGAGATCTCGTGGGCGTGCTCGGCGGTGCCGGGGACGCCGCCGTCGTTCCAGCCGCTGCCGAGGGCGTAGACGAGCGTGTCGTACGCCAGCTCCTCCCGGCCGAGGCCGTTCGGGGCGGAGACCGCCACCGTCTTGCGGTCCACGTCCACGGCGGTGACCTTCGCGAGCTTCAGCTCCACGCCCGTACCCGCGAACATCTCGCCGTACGGCCGGGGCTTGAGCTCCTGGCCGACCGCGATCTGGTGCAGCCGGACGCGCTCGACGAAGTCGGGCTCGGCGTTCACGAGGGTGATGGTGACGTCCTCGCGGTGCAGCCGCTTGGCGATGCGGCCGGCGGCGGCGGCACCGGTGTAGCCGGCTCCGAGGACGACGATGCGGTGCTCCATGTCCGTGCTCCTGTCTGGGCGGGTCCGCCGTTGTCCGGCGTGGTTTCGCACCTTGAACCGGGCAGCCCCGCGTTTCCTGACAGGATTCGAATGTGACCTGGGTCACACCTCCTCGGAGGGTGATTCAGAGGGTGTGGATCGGGCCCTTCCCGTGGTCCGTGGCGGCCCACAGCTCGGTCGCGCGGACGAGCTTGTCGGGGTTGACCTGGTTGCGGAGCGCCACGATGCCCTCCGGGCCGACCTCGAGGCAGGTGACGCCGACGACCCGGCCGTCGACGACGGCGACGATGGCGGGCCCGCCGTTGGCGACGGCGGCGTAGATCTCGGCGGTACCACCGAGGATGTTCCGCTTGGCCGTGCTGGGCTTGAACAGGCCGCGCATGAACGTGGCGACCGCGAGCGCGCCCTCGAAGGCCTTCGCGCGGGCCGGGACCTTGCCGCCGCCGTCGCCGACCGAGACGGCGTCGGCGGTGAGCAGGCGGATGAGGGGTTCGGTGCGGCCGCTGGTCGCCGCGGCCAGGAACTCCTCGACGATGCGCCGGGCGGCGGCCTCGTCGATCTCGGTGCGCGCCTTGCCGTCCGCGACGTGCTTCTTGGCCCGGTGGTAGGTCTGCTGGCTGGAGGTCTCGGTGATGTCCAGGATCTCGGCGATCTCCCGGTGCGGGTAGTCGAAGGCCTCCCGCAGGACGTACACCGCCCGCTCGTTGGGTGACAGGCGCTCCAGCAGGACGAGGACGGCGTACGACACGGACTCGCGCTGTTCGGCGGTGTCGGCCGGGCCGAGCATCGGGTCTCCGGTGAGCAGCGGCTCGGGGAGCCATCGCCCCACGTACGTCTCGCGCCGGGCGCGCGCCGAAGTCAGCTGGTTGAGGCAGAAGTTGGTGAGGACCTTCGTCAGCCAGGCCTCGGGCACCTCGATCCGCCCGACGTCGGTGGCCTGCCAGCGCAGGTACGTCTCCTGTACGGCGTCCTCGGCCTCGCTCGCGGAGCCGAGCAGCCGGTAGGCGATGGCCTCCAGCCGGGGCCTGGCGGCCTCGAACCGGTCCACGTCACTCATGATCAGCGCCATGCCCGCGATCCTAGGCGCCCCGGGGCCGGAGCGGCAGGCGGGGCGGCGCTCTCCCGTGGCTCTCCCGCCGCTCTCCCGCCGCTCGCCCGGAGCCCTCCCGGCCCGAGGGCGACGCTCCTCCTCTCCCGGCCCGGGGTCGACGCTCCCGCTCTCCCGGCCCGGGGTCGACGCTCCCGCTCTCCCGGCCCGGGGTCGACGCTCCCGCTCTCCCGGCCCCGGGTCGACGCTCCCCCTCTTCCGGCCCGGGGGCGCCCCTCGGACGGCCGAACCGACCGTACGGCCTTCCGTCCGATATGCGATGGTTCGCGGCCGATGGTCAGATGGGTCGACAGGCTGCACCGAGTGCGCGGAACGGAGCACCAGGCACATGACCGAGACCCTGCCTCCCTTCGAGGACACGACCGACTTCGACAACGCCGACCGCGGGTTCGTCGGCTCCCTCGTCCCAGGCGTCGTGAAGGACGGTGACGGCCGGGTGATCTGGGACAACGACGCGTACGCCTTCCTCGAGGGGGACTGCCCGGACACCGCGCACCCCAGCCTGTGGCGACAGGCCCGACTCTGCGCCAGGCAGGGCCTGTACGAGGTGACCGAGGGCGTCTACCAGGTCCGCGGCCTGGACCTCTCCAACATGACCCTCGTCGAGGGCGAGCGCGGGGTGATCGTCATCGACCCGCTGATCTCCACCGAGACGGCCGCCGCCGCCCTCGCGCTCTACAAGGAGCACCGCGGCGACCGGCCCGTCACCGGAGTGATCTACACCCACTCGCACGGCGACCACTTCGGCGGCGTGCGCGGTGTCCTCCCGCACGGGGCCGAGAAGGACGTGCCGATCCTCGCGCCCGCCGGATTCCTGGAGCACGCGGTCAGCGAGAACGTGTACGCGGGCACCGCCATGACCCGCAGGGCCGCCTTCATGTACGGCGTCGGCCTCCCCAAGGCCCCGGACGGACAGCTCGGCGTGGGCCTCGGCGCCGGCACCTCCACCGGCACGATCAGCCTCGTCCCGCCGACCGTGGACATCTCCCGGACCGGCCAGGAGGAGACGGTCGACGGGGTGCGGATCGTCTTCCAGCTCACTCCGGGCACCGAGGCGCCCGCCGAGATGAACTTCCTCTTCCCCGACCACCGCGCCCTCTGCCTCGCCGAGAACGCCACGCACACCCTCCACAACGTGCTCACCCTGCGCGGCGCCGTCGTCCGTGACGCGCGGATCTGGGCGCACTACCTGGACGAGGCGATCGAGTACTTCCACGGGCGGTACGACGTGGCCTTCGCCTCCCACCACTGGCCGACCTGGGGCCACGACAACGTCGTGGAGTTCCTGTCCGGGCAGCGCGACCTGTACGCGTACCTGCACGACCAGACGCTCCGTCTGCTCAACGAGGGGTACACGGCCGCCGAGATCGCCGAGCGGATCGAGCTGCCGCCCGCCCTGGCGAACTCCTGGCACGCGCGCGGCTACTACGGCTCCGTCAGTCACAACTCCAAGGCGGTCTACCAGCGTTACCTCGGCTGGTACGACGGCAACCCGGCCCACCTGTGGGAGCACCCGCCGGCCGAACTCGGCGCCCGCTACGTCGAACTGGCCGGCGGCCCGGCCGCCGCCCTCGCCAAGGCCCGGGTGTACGTCGAGGACGGCGACCTGCGGTTCGCCGCGACCCTCCTGAACCACCTGGTCTTCGCCGACCCGGAGAACCGGGAGGCGAAGGAGGCCCTCGCCGGGGTGTACGAGACGCTCGGCTTCGGTGCCGAGAACGCCACCTGGCGCAACTTCTACCTGCGCGGCGCCCAGGAGCTGCGGGAGGGCGTGACCGGGGACATGGTCGACATGACCAATCCCGAGATGGCGATGGCGCTCACCGTCCCCATGCTGATCGACTCGATCGCCATCACGATCGACGGCCCACGCGCCTGGGACGACGAGCTCGTCATCGACCTGGTGGTGACCGACGGAACCACGGGAGCCGGCGCCCGGCACCGGCTCACCCTCCACCACGGGGCCCTCACCCACCGGCAGATCGCCGGCCCGCCCCGCACCCCCGCCGGACTCACCCTCACGCTCGCCAAGGCCCAACTCCTCGGCCTGCTCGCCGGAGGGACCGTCGAGGAACTCGGCGTCGCCACCGAGGGAGACCCGGCCCTCCTGCCCCGCCTCTTCTCGTACCGCACGAAGCCCGACCCCGCGTTCCCGATCGTGACCCCGTGACCCCGTGACCCCGTGACCCCGTGACGACGGGCAGGGCGGCCCGTGCGTCATGACGCGGCTCCCCGGACCCCGCCGCCGGCGTCGAGGGGGGTGATGCGCCGCTGTGCGGCGAAGGCGGCGGCCGGATAGCGCGGGTCGGGCCGGAGGGCGTATTCGCGCAGGCACGCTTCGGTGAACTTGATGACGTGCTCGTCGCCGTGCTCGGCGGCGCGGGCACCCAACTCGTCCAGCGGGGGCAGATCCTGTGTCTCCGACCGCCAGGCCGCCGTTCCCTCGTCGCGCCGGTCCGAGGTGAAGGCGAACAGGAACGCCGACTGCACCTGCCAGAGCCGGGCCAGCGTCGGCTCGTGCAGCTCCGGCGGCAGATGCGGGAGGACGAGGCGGACGGCGGCGGGGGCCGTGACGCCGTGGATCAACGGGACGGGGTACACCTCGGGGTGGCCGAGATAGACATCGGCGAACTGGACCGTCATCTCGCTCAACAGCCGGGGAGCCTGCTGCGGGGCCAGTGTCTCCAAGGACTCGTCGTAGCCGGGGAGTTCGGCGAGCGTGTCCAGGCGGTGGCGGGCGGTACCCGGCCCCATCGGGCCGTCGAGCGGTATGCGGGGCAGCGCGGCGACCGCGTCGGGCAACGCGTGGGGGCCGTGCAGCCGAGGCCGGCCGGGGAGTTCACTGTAGCGGGCCGCCCAGTAGGCAAGGCCCCGGGCCAGTTCCTTCAGCTGGAGCGCTGTGCTTCCGTCCCCGGTCGCGTACAGGCCGCGTACGGCGTGCGCGGTGCGGATGACACCGTGGGTGAGCCCGGCGAACAGCCCTGGAAGCAGGCGGGGCCACCAGCGCACGAGGACCTCGCGCCAGTGCGCCTCGGCCAGTTCGCGGACGAAGAGCCGCTCCCAGTCCCCGGCACGCCGGAAGGCGCCGAGGGCGGGACGCCACGAGGACTCGTCGGCGGGGTCCAGGGCGAAGCGGGCGGCGGGAGGCTCGTGGTGTTCCATCGCCTTCCGGTAGCGCCCCACCCACCGGGCGACCTCGTCCACCTGCCCGAGCAGGGCGAGCGCCTCGGCGCCCATCGGGCCGTGGTTGGCGAGGTCCACCCCCTGTCCTCGCTCGTATCCCAGGTCGTCCATGCGTTCCAGGGCGTCATGGAGAGCATCGCTGTAGCTGATCGACGGCATGCGAGGACCCTTCGGAGAGTCAAACAGTTCGGATATCCGAACCATATACACTTGTAGCATGCCGCACAGCGAGAACGCCGGGAAGGCGTCACGGAAGCCGACCCCGGACGAGCTCGAAGTCGCCGGGCTCGTACCGCTGTTGGAGCCGTTCTTCCGTGGTTCGGTCGTACGGGACCTGATGCCGGAGCCGTTGCGAGGCGCCATGGAGGCGCACGGCCTCACCCCGCGCCACGGGTCCGTACTGCCCCAGCTGCTGGCCGGACGGCCGCTGGCCGTCAGTGAGATCGCCCGACGGCTTCAGGTGTCACTGTCCACCGCCAGCGAACTGGTCGGAGCCCTGAGCCGGGCCGGCATCGTGGACCGGGCCGAGGACCCGGCGAACCGCCGCCGCATCCTGGTGTCCCTGGCCGAGGAGCACCGCCTGCCGCTGGAGGCCTTCGTCGTCCGGCGGACCGAGCCGCTGCTGCGCGCTCTGGAGGGACTGTCACCCGACGAGAAGGCGGGATTCCTGGCAGGCCTCACGGCCTGGGTCGGCGAAGTGCAGAGGTGAGCGTGCCGTACGTGCTTCCACGGGCGAGCGCCGGATGCCGAAGCCTGCGCTGAGAGGCCTGGACAACGACGAAGCCCCAGGTCGCCGACCTGGGGCTTCGCAGAAGAGCGGACGACGGGAATCGAACCCGCGCCACAAGCTTGGGAATCACCGACGCCCAGGTCGATCATCTGGGGCACGCTGCCAGCGCCTGGGAGCGATCTACGTGGACACCAGCACCGACGAGCCGGCCATGGCCGCGATCCCGGGTCGGTCTGCCCACGCGCCACCGTCCGGTGTTCGTTCGCCTGGACGGTGCGATGGTGGGACCGGGCCGGCCGGCCCGCCGCTGAGCTTCCCGTCCGACAGAGACGGCGCCCCTCGTATCGCCTTTTCCTGACCCTGATCCTCGGCGCCATCGTCACGAGTGGGAGCTAGCCAGCCTCGCGCCGAGCCGCACTCGTGCCAGAGACCGACGCGTGCGCATCCTCGTCGAACAGGAAGGCTTCGGTGTCCCCGAAGTCGGGCGCCTGGAAGGGATTCGTGGTGGGATGCGGCGATGCTGCAGCGGCGCAGGGGGACGCCCCTTCCGGAGCGGAGAACGGCGAGGTCAGGTCGATGAGAAGGGTCCTCTTCCTTGCGGGTCCATGAACGGATCTGGTGTGCCGTGACCGGGCACGGCGTCCTACAGCTTGCTCATCTTGGCGTACGGACTCAGGATCCGCTCTTGCGTCGAGCCGAAATCCACGACCGTCGCGATCCCGTCCTCGATGCCGATGACCCGGCCGAGGCCGTGCACGTCGTGTGTGACCTGGTCGCCTACGGCGAACTGCTGAGGAGGCAGCGCGACCGGGGCTTTGAAGGGGCTGGTGGGCAGAAAGCGCTTCGGTGCACTCGGCTTTGTCATTGCTGCCAGTATGCGCCCGCACGTACCCGCTTCGGCCGTTCACGTCCGCAGCACGGAGCAGCTGAGAAGAGTCTCGCCTAACAGCAACAGCCCCAGGTCGTTGACCTGGGGCTGTCGCTATGGAGCGGATGACGGGAATCGAACCCGCGCTATAAGCTTGGGAAGCTCATGTTCTACCATTAAACTACATCCGCACAGCGGGCCGGTGAACGGTGCCGCATCGTTGCACACTGTACCCCATGCGCCACTTGCGGCGAAGCTTGCGCCTTTTCGGGTGCGGAGTGCCGCCTGGAGGGTGTCCCGTTGATCCCCTAATGTGGCTTCCCGTCCACCACATGTGTAGGGGAAGGGACTTGATGGGTCCGATGGAGCGCACCGTCGTCCGTTGTGCCGAAGGGCACGTGTTCAGTACCGCTTCGTTCCCGCTGCAGCAGCTCGGGGCCGGGCGGATCGGGCCAGGGCGGCTCATCCGGTGTCCGCGCTGTGCGCGGCTGCGGCACGCGGTGCCGGTGGAGTCCGGGCGGCGCTGACCGGTGCCCGGGGCGCGGACGCCTGCCGATTGGGGCAGGTCCGCGCCCTCTGCGTATCGTGGGGGCGTGCTTCTCTCAGACAAGGACATCCGGGCCGAGATCGATGCCGGACGGGTGCGCATCGACCCGTACGACGAATCCATGGTGCAGCCCTCGAGCATCGACGTGAGGCTTGACCGCTTCTTCCGGGTGTTCGAGAACCACCGCTACCCCCACATCGACCCCGCCGTCGAGCAGCTCGACCTGACCCGTGAGGTCGAGCCCGAGGGTGACGAGGCGTTCATCCTCCACCCCGGCGAGTTCGTGCTCGCCTCGACCTACGAGGTCATCACCCTCCCGGACGACATCGCGTCCCGTCTCGAGGGGAAGAGCTCTCTCGGGCGGCTGGGGCTCGTGACGCACTCGACCGCCGGGTTCATCGACCCCGGTTTCTCCGGGCACGTGACCCTGGAGCTGTCGAACCTCGCCACCCTGCCGATCAAGCTCTGGCCCGGGATGAAGATCGGGCAGCTGTGCATGTTCCGGCTGAGCTCGCCCGCCGAGTTCCCGTACGGGAGCGAGCGGTACGGCTCCCGGTACCAGGGCCAGCGGGGGCCGACGGCCTCCCGCTCGTTCATGAACTTCCATCGGACCCAGGTGTGAGGCGGTCGCAGGCATGAGTGAAGTACGCGAGAACCTGACGTACGAGGGTTTCGGACGCGCCGTCCGTGAGCTGGCGCAGACGATCGCCGACGACGGCTACGAGCCCGACATCGTGCTCTCGATCGCCCGCGGCGGCGTCTTCGTCGCCGGCGGTCTGGCCTACGCCCTGGACTGCAAGAACATCCACCTCGTGAACGTGGAGTTCTACACCGGCGTGGGCACCACGCTGGAGATGCCGGTCATGCTGGCGCCCGTGCCCGACGCGATCGACTTCAGCGACAAGAAGGTGCTCATCACCGACGACGTCGCCGACACCGGCAAGACCCTCAAGCTCGTCCACGACTTCTGCGTGGACCACGTCGCCGAGGTCCGCTCCGCCGTCATCTACGAGAAGTCCCACTCCCTCGTGAAGTGCGAGTACGTGTGGAAGAAGACCGACGAGTGGATCAACTTCCCCTGGTCGGTCGAGCCGCCCGTCGTCAAGCGCGAGGGCCAGGTCCTCGACGCCTGAGCCCGCGTGACGGAATGACGAGAGGCCCCCACCGCAGCCGGTGGGGGCCTCCTCGCGTCTCTTCCCGTGCCGTCAGAGCATGCCGAGCTTGATCAGGCTCAGCAGCGCCACCAGCTGGATCGCCGACGCGCCCAGCGCCTTCGGCCACGGCAGGTCGTGCGAGCGGCTCACCATCATCGTGAACAGCGCCCCGGCCGCCAGCCAGGTCAGCCAGCCGAGCACCTGGACCAGGCCGTTCTCGCCGCCCAGGAAGAGCGCGAAGACGAGCCGCGGCGCGTCCGTGATCGACATGATCAGCATCGACAGGCCCACCGTCGGCTGCCACGCCCCGTCGCCGCCCAGCTGGCGCGCGAGGGTGTGTGTCACCGAGCCCAGGATCAGCCCGCCGACGACGAAGCCGAGCGCGGTCATCAGGACGTACGGGATCGCCGTCGACAGGGTCGCGTTGATCGCCTCTTCGCGCGCCTTGTCGAAGCCGAAGATCGCGAGCAGCCCGTAGAGGAAGGTGACGATCAGCGCGGGGCCCCACACGGCGTGGTCCCGCATCCGCAGGAACGTGTCCGCGGGGCGCAGCACGATGCCGCTCAGGAGCGCCTTCCACGGGAGCCGGGGGCCCGTCGGGACGGGCGCGGCGCCTGCGTGGTGGGTCGCGGCGTTGCCGTAGGGGTCGTCGACGCTGAACATCTGGGTGTGGCCCGGGTTGTTCGCCGTCGCCGCGTGCGGGTGCTGCGGCTGGCCGTACGGCTCGCCGAAGTACTCCGGCTCTCCGTAGGGCTGCCCCTGCTGCCCCTGCTGACCGCGCTGCTGCCCTTGAGACCCCTGGTGTCCCTGGTGCCCCTGCGGTGGCTGCTGTTGCCACTGCTGCTGCGGGTACGGCGGCGGGGCCGCGTTGTACCCGTACGGCGCCTGCTGCGGTTGATTGTGCGGGGGGCGGTTGTCCCGGCCGCGTCCGTTCCTGAATCCAGCCACGTCGTCGAACGTACCCGCTTCCGCTGTGCGGGCGCTCCCCGGACCTGTCCTTGCCACTGAGCTGTGACATCCCCTAGGGGGTTGAGCGGACCCGCTGTGGGCCGTGACACGGTCGGCGGGCAGGCGTGCGGCCGTCGTTACGAATCCGACGTATCACCTCAATGTCGTACTCATAGCTTCGGAGATGTCAGCGACCCGAGCAAGGAGCCCTTCCGATGCGTGTCACCCGTCGTTCCGCCCGTACCGCCGCCGTCGCCACCGGGGCCGTCGCCGCCCTCCTCCTGCCGGCCGCCGGAGCCTTCGCCGCCGACGGGCCGGACCGGGGTACGGACCCGGCGCCGACGCAGGGCGACCGGTCGGTCCTCTGGCGGAACGTCGACCTCGCCGACGGTTCGCTCGCCAAGGTCTACCAGGACGGCCCGGGCCGCTTCTCCGCCGACATCTACGCCGGCGGGTCCCTGATCGACACCCTCACCAGCACCGACGGCCGGCCCGCGTACGGGCGGAACAACGGCCTTCACGTCGTGCTGCGGCCCGACGGCACCGTGCGCTCCTGGGTCGAGACCGCCCCGAGGCCGGACCCGCAGCAGAAGAGGAACACCGTGCGGCCGGCCGCCGCCGAGGTCACCCTCCCCGACGCCAAGGTCACCCTCCCCGACGGGAACGTCGCCCGGCTCTTCAAGAGCAGGACGTGGCCCCGCGTCGAGCTCACCCAGAAGAACGGCCGCTCCCTCGGCACCCTCGACCTGAAGCACCCGACCGCCGCCCACCACAGCTGGACGTACAGGCTCGTCGACGCCGGCGGGCACCACTACGAGCTCGCCGCCCTCGACACCCCGCGGCAGGGTGCCGGCAGCCGGGTCTACGACTTCCAGGGCAGGCTCGTCGAGAAGTACGTCGCCCGGAAGGCCTGAGGCCGCCGGTCGCGCCCCGTGTGACGGAGCCGGCATGACGAAGAGGGCCGCCCCGCGATCTCGCG